>JAYTUF010000753.1:0-4155 GCA_043744755.1 Anatilimnocola sp. | reverse complement strand
TGTTCCTCGTGCCCCGCAGCTATCATCCCGGCGGCGTGAACCTGGGCATGGCCGACGGCAGCGTCCGCTTCATGCGCGAGAGCATTCAGCAGCCGGTGTTTGAAGCACTGGGCAGCCGCTATGGCGGCGAATCGCTGGGGGATTTTTAAGGGCAGCAATGGTACATTGTCGTCTTTCGCTCCGCGAAAGAACGTCCTTTCGCGGAGCGAGAGGCGACATTCAACCAGGGCACACATCATGATTCACGTCGGCATTGTCGGACTGGGCTTCATGGGTTGGATTCACTACCTGGCCTATCAAAAGGCCAAGGGCGTGAAGCTGGCCGCGATTTGCACGCGCGACGATAAGAAGCTGGCCGGTGATTGGCGAGACATCAAAGGAAACTTTGGTCCGCCCGGTGAACAAGTGAGTCTGCGGGGAGTCGGCGCGTATAGCGATTACAACCAACTGCTGGCCGATCCCGAAATTGATCTGGTCGATCTCTGCCTGCCGCCGCACATGCATCTCTCGGCGACCCTGGCGGCGCTCAAGGCGGGCAAGCATGTGTTTGTCGAAAAACCGATGGCGCTCACGGCGGCTGACTGCGACAAGATGGTGCGGGCCGCGGAACAGGCGGGGAAGCAGATTTTTGTGGGGCATGTACTGCCATTGCTGCCGGAATATGCCGCGGCACGAAAGCTCATCAGCGGCGGCAAGTATGGCAAGCTCTTGGGTGGCCATTTTCAGCGGGTGATCTCGGATCCACTCTGGCTGAAGGACTTTTACGATCCGGCCAAAGTCGGCGGCCCCGCGGTGGATCTGCACGTACACGATGCCCACTTCATTCGCCTTCTCTTCGGAATGCCGACCTCTGTCAGCAGTCAGGGGCGAATGCGCGGCGACGTAGCCGAATACTTCAGCACGCAGTTCTCCTTCAGCGATCCAGCCCTGGCGGTCATTGCGACCAGTGGCATCATTCGGCAGCAAGGGCGCTCATTCACACATGGCTTTGAGATTCACCTGGAGAAGGCCACGCTCTACTTCAATCTTGCAGTGCTGGCTGACGAGCCGCTGCAAGTCACGCCGCTGACGCTACTCAACTCGCAAGGAACCGTCGAACATCCGCCACTGGCCGCGGGCGACTCCATGCTCGCCGCGTTTGAAGCGGAAATCAAAGAAGTAATCACCTGCCTGAAGAACAACAAGCCGTCCACCATCCTCGGCGGCGACCTCGCCCGCGATGCGGTTGTGCTCGCACTCAAGCAACAGGACTCGGTGAAGAAGCGCAAGCCGGTGAAGGTGTAAACTGCTTTCTCTTGAAAATCATACTGCTCAGCAGTATGATTTCCTCATGATCGGCTGTTTGGCTTTCGATCAAGGGGAATTGGCAAATGGCCAAGGAACGGCGAACGGGAACCCTAATTTATCCGTCCTACGACGTAAGACCAGAGGATTTCCTGCACTATTCGACCGTTGTTTACAACTTCGTCGAAACGGATGAGTTTAGAGATGATTGGCAGGGGCTTGGGTTGGATGTCGAAACGGACCTGCTCGCAATTCAGGCAGCAATCATGGTTTCGCCGGAGCTATATCCGATCATCAAGGGAACCGGTGGCCTGCGAAAGGCGAGATTTGCTCCTGAGGATTCAAACTGTGGAAAGAGCGGTTCAATTCGAGTGTGCTACGCATATTTTAAGGAGCATTGGACTGTCTTGCTGGTCATGGCATACGGCAAGCAAGATAAGGAAAACATTTCAAAACGTGAAAGGGATGGAATCAAGCGTTACCTTGAAGTTGTTAAGAAGTATTTGGATGGATCGAACTACTAACGGGAGCGGATATGAAAAAAGAGCGCGCTATGAAGGCGTCCGTTGGCAGCGAACTGGTCCGCCGCCTGAAACGCTTCACCGAAAAGCTTGCCGACACGAAGGACATTGGCAAACAGTTTACTTGCCGAACCGTGAAGCTGAATCTGAGGCCGAAGCCCTATGACGATAAGGGGGTGAAGAAAACCCGCCAAAGACTGAACGCCAGCCAGGCAATCTTCGCTCAGTTTTTAGGGGTCTCGGTTAGTGCCGTTCGTGACTGGGAGCAAGGCCTGAAGCCGCCGAGTGGTCCTGCCTGTCGATTGATGGACGAGATCAATGGCAACCCCGAGTATTTCCAGAAGAGATTGAAAGACCTTGCTTCCGTTGCTGAGGCTTAGCCGAACGGCAAGGGACTAGTCGCGCCACAACCATTTGAGCGCCTCCGGCAAAATGCTCCCGCCATGTTTGCCGTTGTGGCCGCCGTCACTCCCCACGAACTTGTGGTCGTACTTTTTGTATTTTAGCGCCGACTCCATCTCCAGGTTGGCGAGCCACCAATTGCCGTGCTGGTTGTCCAGGTCGTTCGAGCCATCCTGCAAAAAGAGGCGCAGCGGTTTGTTTTCGGTCTTGCGGATCAGGGCGTGATAATTGTGGCCGCCGCGGATATTCGTGAAGCTGCCCACATGGCTCAGCACTTTGCGGAACGCATCGGGGCGCTCCCAAGCAACCGTGAACGCGCATATGCCACCGGACGAAATGCCGCAGATCGCACGGCGGTTCGGATCGTCGGTCAGCTTGTAAGTCTTGGCGACCACGGGCAGCAATTCGTCGAGCAGAAACCGGGCATATTGATCACTGAGCGTGTCGTATTCAAAGCTGCGGTTATTCGCCTTCCACGGGCTGTCAATTTTCGCGTCGCCCTTATGGCCCGGGTTAATAAAGATGCCGATCGTCACCGGCATCTCTTCTTTCGCGATCAGATTGTCCATCACAATCGTCGCCCGAAAGTCTCCCTTCTCGCCGACATACGTGTGGCCATCTTGAAACACCATCACCGCCGCGGCCTGCTCCGCTTTGTACTGCGCGGGGACATAAACGTAATAATCACGCACGGTCCCCTCGAACACTTTGCTGGTGTGTTCATGCTTCGTCACCTTCCCTTGGGGCACGTCCGCTTGCCGCTCGGAATCGGGGCCGAGTTTGAATTGCTCATCGGCGGCCATCGAACTCGCAACGAGTACCGGCAGGAAGCAGAGCACGACGGCGAAACGGACGGCAGCGGGATTGATCATTGAGATAGCTTCTTTCAATTTTATTGAGTCGTTGATCCGCCCATTGTAGCTGAATTCGCCAGAATTCAGACGCGTGGCAACTTGACGACGGAATTCTGGCGAATTCCGCTACTTCCAAATTACGCCGCTTGTTCGCTGCCCGCCGTCATTTCTTGCTGCAAGCGATCGAGCGCGACAAGCAGCCGGCTCCACTCCGCGACGACGGGTAATGTGGCCAGCGACTGTTCATCGCTGCCGCCGAAACCTCGCTCGCTGACGTGAATCGATTCGCCAAGTTTCCGATCGTGTACGACATGGCTATCGATGGTGTTCGCGTCCTCGCCGACGAAGGGCGTCACCTGACTGAGGCAGCGATGCACCGCCCAAATGGCTGCGGCGCGAACATGGTCGGCTTCAATCACGAGCTGCATATTTCCTGAACTGACATAAAACTTAGGCATGGTATTCGTCCTGAATGAAGTTGCTTGTTCTGAGAAGACAATTGAAAAGACCAACATGGATTTGCTCCCGTTTTGATGATTCAATTCACGCCGCCGACGCTTCCCCGCAACACCCGCTCCCAAGCCACTTGCGGGCTCTCGTGATGCGAATACGCCAGCAAGTTGAACGTCGGAAACCGCCGTTCCAGTCCGCGGCGATCGGCCTGGCGAACAATCGTGAGTGGATCAAGTTGCGCCCGGTGAGCGGCATCGCTGGTTGCACGATTGTCGTCGCTGGAACAAGCTTCCCACACCTGCACCGCTTCCAGCGCTGCATCGCGGGCTGACTCGGCGATGATGGTAATCTTCAAGTTGCCGGTCTGAACTGAAAACTCGTGCATGGCATCGATCCTTGATAGTTGAGTAGCGGCCGGCGGCGTTCAAGCTTCGTACCTGGCCCGACCTTGGTACTGGATTTATCGCGGAGCTTTGGACAAGTCTGGTCACGCGCGAGCAGTTTCGCGAAAAATGTTCTGGTAACTTGTAAGGGTGCTAGCAGTAGGCCGGAACAAGCGTACTCGCGCAGTTCCGGCAGCCTTGCAAGACAACCTGGCGCTTGTGAGGGAAGTGCGGTAGACAAGGTCGGCTCAGAATTCC
>JAYTUF010000752.1:0-16336 GCA_043744755.1 Anatilimnocola sp. | reverse complement strand
TCGTTTACGGCTAGGACTACCGGGGTATCTAATCCCGTTTGCTCCCCTAGCTTTCGTTCCTCAGCGTCAGAAGAGACCCAGTGAGCCGCCTTCGCCTCTGGTGTTCCTGATGATATCAACGCATTTCACCGCTCCACCATCAGTTCCGCTCACCTCTATCTCCCTCGAGCCCGGTAGTTTGAAGCGCAGTTCCTCGGTTGAGCCGAGGGCTTTCACACCTCACTTACCGAACCGCCTACGAACTCTTTAAGCCCAGTAAATCCGAATAACGTTTGGGCCTCTCGTATTACCGCGGCTGCTGGCACGAGATTAGCCGGCCCTTCCTCCAAGGATCGGTCAATATAATGGGTGAACCCATTATAATTTCCTCCCCTTCGACAGCGGTTTACAACCCGAAGGCCTTCATCCCGCACGCGGCGTCGCTCGGTCAGGCTTGCGCCCATTGCCGAAGATTCTCGACTGCAGCCACCCGTAGGTGTCTGGGCAGTGTCTCAGTCCCAGTGAGTGGGGGCACGCTCTCACGCCCCATACCCATCTTTGCCTTGGTAGGCCGTTACCCTGCCAACTAGCTAATAGGCCACAGGCTTCTCCTAGGGCGGAATCACACCTTTGATCCGGAGATATCATCTGGTATTACCGGCAGTTTCCCGCCGCTATCCCAGACCCCAGGGTAAATACCTATGTATTACTCTCCCTTACGCCGCTTCCGTGTATTGCTACACTTTACGCACGACTTGCATGCCTAATCCACGCCGCCAACGTTCATTCTGAGCCAGGATCAAACTCTTCAATTGTTTATTTGCTTACCGACGACCAAACAGGCCGAAGCCCATCCGAACGCCGGGTTCAATAGCCAATCTTAAGTTCGGCTGGTTTTGCAACTTGGTCAAAGTTGCGAATAGCCAAAGTTTCCATAGTCTCACGTAGACTAGCTACGAGAGCCATGATTCTTTGAGTCTAAAGACCCAAATGAATTTGAGAGGTCACCAACCAAATTGTCAAAGATCAAACAGTCTCACCAACCGCAAACCACTGGGCAAAACCCAAAGGCTCTTGTGTGGCGAGTCACGTATAGTAGCAAAACCAGAGCAGGGGTCAACAGGGGTGAGAGGAAAATTTTCGTTTCGTCTCAATCGGCCCGTCGCGACGTGGCAGGCAGAATCACTTCAGCAGCGATTCACAACCACGTCTTTGCCAATTACGTACCGAAATCTTAACGCGCCCCGGCGTTCCGAAAAGGGGGTAGCCGTTGCTTTTTCACAAATCGCGGGCAACCCGGGCGGAAACCCAATCATCGGCTCGCAGGCCCGGCTGTCTGCACTCAAAATCTCAGCCAGTGAAGCACTTGCCAGGCTGACACACTTTGCGCCGTAAGATGTTGCCTGAAAACAGGTTGACGATCAAGCTGGCAATCGATCGGGAGCTATTCCGCCGCACTTTCACAGAAGTCCAGTTCGCCCGAAAAACAGAGGTCAAGCTCATCGTACCGAAAGTGCAGTCCGAACATGGGTGCAGGAATCGCCGCACCTACCTCGCTCGAAAGCGACCGCCTTTCCCTGATTATCCAATCGACGTACGAAAGCCAGGCGGAATCCTCCCCTTTGCGCGCCAATGGCGAGGCCGGCGCCTCCGCTGACGATCCGCTGCCGGTGGAAATTCCTGCGCCGGCCACGACACTCGCGGTTCCCCCCGGCGGCGTGAACGGATCGGCGGCCGCGATGTTCACGGTGTAACCCAAGTCCGCCAAGGAGGCCGTTGTAATCCGGCTGAGCGGGTTCGTGCCGGCGTTGATATAGCCGGTCATGATCTCGTTATTGAACGTGCTCTCGCGCCAATGCGAGTCGCGCGTGCCGCTGCCGCCACCATTTTCGACGGGCACCCCCGTGGACGAAACGCCGAACAGAGCGTTATACGCGGCCGTCGCCTGTGTACCCGTGAACCGCGGGTTGCTGGTCCCGGCGCCCGCGAGCAGGCCCTTGGCTTGCCAGAGCGTGCCAATCCCCAGCACATGGCCCATCTCATGCACAATGACGTTCAGCAGCGAACCATTGGCTTCCATCGAGGCCAGATCGGCGGAATCGAACTCCATGCTGCCGTGATAGGGCAATCGCGTGCCGCTCGTCCGGGTTCGATCGTAGCCGGCCTGCCCCAGCGTGCCCCCCACTCCATCGATGGCCGTCGCGCTGGCATTGATCAGCAGATCATCGACAATCGAGCCGTTGTACGTCTCGTTGGGCAAATCGCCGACGATGACCCGCTCCCACTTCGCGGCCGCTTGTTCAAAAATCGCTCGCTGGCTGGTGGTGAACCCGGCGTAATTAATTTGAATCTCATACCCACCGGCCGTCGACGCTGGCACCGTGGCGGCAGTCGGTGTCACGATTTGTAAGGAATAGTTTGCATTAGTAGTGCCGGTCGCGCTATACACGCGAGCGTAGTAGGCGCCCGCCGCCCGACCGGCCAGCGAAATACTCTCACCATTACCGCTGCCGTTCGCGGTGCTAAGTAATGTCCCGTTCGAGTTGAAAAGCTGGAGCGCCAGATTTCCTTGTGAGTTCTGAAAGCTGAGCGCGACCGAGGTTGCACTGCTCCCCGCCGCAGTCGTTGCGAAACGAAACCAATCGCCGGAATCAGCCAGCACCAGATTCGACAAGCTGGCATTCGTGGTCAAGGTTCCAAGGTTGGTCGCTGCCGCTTGCGTATCGTTGTTTTCATAGGAATCGTCCGCCCTCGCCTGCACCGTCGCCCCGAGATTAATGGCCAATCCATAGTTCGAATTGGTGACGCCGCGATAGCCATACACGCGAACGTAATAAGTGCCGGCACTCAATCCGCTGAGCGAAATTGATTCACCATTGGCGATGCCCTGCGAAACTTTTAAGCGTTGCCCCGTGGCGTTGTACAACTCTAAATCAAGATCGCCCTGCGCATGGACAAATGACGTCGCGACGTTGGCACTCACGCCCAGTTGCGTTGTCGTGAAGCGATACCAATCATGGGCATCGGCCTGCACCAGGTTGTTGATCGTCACGCCCGATGTGAGCGTGCCCAGATTGCGGGCTGTGGCGCGCGTGTCGTTCTGCTCATAGGCATCGTCCACCAGCGCGGCGGCGAGCAAGTTGCGATCCTCGAGCGTTTCCATCCGCAAGCGCCGCTGCCATCTGCGAGCCCGGTTCCTGCCAGCCAAACATTCCCTGTTCATGCCCTGCACCTCGTGGTGATGAGAAGCGGAGAGCACATCCTGGCTCTCGAAGCGCGTGGGCGGAGTATATCGAGAATGCGAAAAAACTCGCACGGCAAGGCGCGGAAATTCTAGCGAGATTTTCGCGCGCGGGCTGCATTCGCTGCTGGCGGTGCTCAGCACAGCACCAGCAAGCCAGAGACATCATGCCAGAACGCAGCAGAGCTAGCGATTGCTGGGAGAAAATTCCAGCGACATCGAGCGGGTGTTCGACGCTAACAGCCCGGGCGAGACGGCGGATTTCGCTTTCTGTTCCCGCCGCTGGGCGGCATAATATTGCCGCTTCGCAAGGCTTTCCGCTCGCCGCGCCTGCTCCGCCATTGCCTGTTGCTGCTGCTGCATGGCCAACTGCCGCAGCATTGCCTGGCCCGCCATTTGGTCATAGGCCCACGAGCCGGGGCTGGTCAGCATCGTGCCGCCAACGGAAGCACCTGCCACGGATCCACTCGCCGATCCTCGTGTACTGCCGCCTCCGCCGCGGCACTGAGCCTGAGCGCTTGGCGTCAAGCAAAGGCCGCCTACCGCGATCAACAACAACGACGCCACAACTCTGCTGCAGTTCATAAATGCCTCACTCCGGCCGAAACAGCCCCTGCTTGGATATGTGTATTAGTAAGAACAAACCGCCGTTTGTCAAATTTCGCGGTCAACTTTGTGGGAATATGCAAGACCGGCCGCGATCGCAATCGCCTGCCGCATTGCCAGTGGCTGAAGCGCGGTGAGATACTGGCCTGCTCAACATTCAACAGATCACAGCAACAGGGAGCGGCAGTCATGGAATATCGGCAACTGGGCGGATCGGGCTTAAAAGTCCCCGCCCTCAGCTTGGGCACCGGCACGTTCGGCGGCGGCGGGGAGTTTTTCAAAGCCTGGGGCGCGAGCGACGTCGCCGAGGCCACGCGGCTCGTCGATATCTGCCTCGAAGCCGGCCTCAACATGTTCGACTCGGCCGACATCTACTCGCACGGCATGGCCGAGGAAATCCTGGGCCAATCGATCAAGGGGCGGCGCGACAAGGTGCTAATCTCGACCAAGGCCACCTTCCGCGCGGGACAAGGGGCGAACGACGTCGGCTCGTCGCGGTTTCATCTGCTCAAATCGGTCGAGGGCTGCTTGCGCCGGCTGCAGACCGATTACATCGACCTGTTTCAACTGCATGGCTTCGATGCCGTCACGCCCGTCGAAGAAACGCTCAGCACGCTTGATGATCTGGTTCGCGCCGGCAAGATTCGCTATATCGGCTGCTCGAACTTTTCCGGCTGGCATCTGATGAAGTCCCTCGCGACTTCCGACAAATTCGGCTGGTCCCGCTATGTGGCTCATCAGGCCTACTATTCACTCGTCGGCCGCGATTATGAACTGGAATTGATGCCCTTGGCCGTCGATCAAAAGGTCGGCGCCGTCGTCTGGAGTCCGCTCGGCTGGGGCCGGCTCACCGGCAAAATCCGCCGCGGGCAACCCATGCCGGACAGCAGCCGGCTGAACAGCAAGCTGGTCAAAGACATCGGCCCGCCGGTCCCCGATGAACACGTCTTCAACGTCGTCGCAGCCATTGATGTCATCGCGAAAGAAACCGGCAAGACCGTGCCGCAGATCGCTCTGAACTGGCTACTGCAACGACCCACCGTCGCCACGGTCATCGTCGGTGCCCGCAACGAAGGACAACTACGACAGAACCTCGGCGCGGTTGGTTGGAATCTCACGCCTGAGCAAGTGAAGCAACTCGATGCCGCCAGCGCGACGACGCCCGCGTATCCGTATTGGCACCAGAAGGGATTTGCCGAGCGGAATCCGTTTCCGGTGTGAGAATCACAGGTTGCGGCCCAAGGTACGCAATCGCTGCCTCACCGGCGAATCATCACTGGGGCGTAGTTGTTCAGCGGCTATTTCGCGCTGCTTTAGTTCCGCATTCATAGCACTCTGATGATCGTAGTAATAACTTAGCGCCGCATGAATTTGGGCCAGTGACAAGTGCGGATGCTGGAAGTGCATTTCTGCCGGGCTCCAGCCGTAGGCGAGCCCATCCAGCACAACTTCGACGACCTTGACATTGGCGTTGCTAATCCACGCAACACTGGCTTCATCAAGGACAATGTGCTGTGTAGGGGCGAGGGTCACGATGAGATCCAGTGTAATTTGTTTTAGAGGGGTTTTTGCAGAGCAAGTATTCGCATTCTTAGCCACCGGCTTTAGAGACTGTCCGGCTTTGTGAGCGCGTTTGAATCGATCCCGAAGGGATCAAAGCGATTAGCCCCAGGTTGAGCGTAGCGACACCTGGGGTTCCCGAAGGTTTTCCCCGGGTATCGGCTAACGCCTCAACCCGGGGCTAACGGCTGCGAACCCTTCGGGTTCAAGACACTAACAAGTACGAGCCATAGGTCGCCAAATGCTGCGTTAGGCATCGCCTACGCAATCACCCCTTTCGCCACTTCATCGCTCGTATCCGTCAGCCGGAAATCTCGGCCTGCGTAACGAAACGTTAGCCCTTCGTGATCGAGGCCGAGCAAATGCAGGATCGTTGCATGCAGGCCGTGCGTTCCCATTCGCCCTTCGACGGCGACTTCGCCCAGTTCATCCGTGGCTCCGTAACGGATGCCGCCCTTCTGCAAGTCATGGGCACCGATCGCGAGAAAGCCGGTGGCGATCATTTGCTCGCGCTGCTGGGCGGCCGTCGTCGCCGGCAGCAAGTCCCCCGCGAGTTGCTCCGTCAGAAACCGGTCATAAGGCAAATCGTGATTGAAAGCCCCGATCACCCAGTCGCGATACCGCCAGGCATAGGTGAACGGCGCGTTCCACGCCCGGCCGGTGTTATCCGCATAGCGGGCCAGATCGAGCCAATGTCGCCCCCAGCGCTCGCCAAAATGGGCCGACTTCAAATAGCGATCCACCGCGCGCGAAGGCCACGTCGTCACTCGCGGGATCAGCCACGAATTCCGCAATTTCCTTCTGCGTCGGCGGCAAGCCAGTTAGATCAAACGAGACCCGCCGCAAGAGCGTGCGTCGATCCGCATCAACATTTGGCTTCAGCCCTTTCTATTCGAGCGCTGCCAAAATGAAGCGGTCGAGATCATCACGCGGCCAAGCCTGGTCCTTGACCGCGGGAACCTTTGGCTCGACAAGGGGCCGAAAGGACCACGGGAGCGCGTCGTAATCGACTTTGTTTTTGGCTGCTGGCGGCGATTGAGCGAGCGTAAATTGCGGAACGACTGCGGCCAGCGAGAGCGCTGCGATGAGCATTAACAAGGTCTGTTTCAAGCACTGTTTCGTGATCATATCGGAGTTATCTCTTGATTCTCAGCGCATCAATTTTCAATAGATAGCCAATCGTCCGCCATAAGAGCACTTCCCGGCCGGCATAAACGGTGAGCAATTCGCCGATGGTAGTCTCGCCTTGAATCTTTAGATGCGTGAGGAGCGACTGCCATTCTTCGACGGGCAAGCGGGAATCGCTGCCGAAGGACATCATCCAGTCGGCATTGATGGGCGCGAGCAACGCTTCCTGGCAAGTCGGTCCGACTTGCAGCCGCATTTCGGGGCGCAAACTTTCCGTTGCGTAATGGGCGAACAAGCGAAATGGATCGATGGCCAGTGGATTCGCGGGCGACGTGTTCCGCCGCGGCGCATTTTCGGAATCAACTTTGCGGCGCTCGGCTAGGTCCTTCCAAAGTGCTTCATACCGGCCGATGATGTGCCGCCAATCGAACTCCGCGCGGGCCCGCGCCAGGCCCGCGGTGCCCAGTTGCTTGCGAAGCGCGGGATTCTCGATCAATTGCAGCAGCGTGCGCGTGCAGACATCCACATCGACGGCGGTTGCCATCGCGGCGCGGGCGATGTACGAGTTGTATTGCAGCAGCTCGCTCCAATGATCGCGGGCCAGGTCTTCGCCCACGCCCGGCGGCGGCATGACGATGGGAATGCGAAAGCCATCCACTTCGTGCCGCACGGTGGCCCGGTAGCCATTCCAATCGGAACAAATCACCGGCAATCCGCTGGCCATCGCTTCGAGGGGCGTCAGGCCGAAGGTCTCTTGAATGTTGTCCGAAAGCGACATGAACAAGTCCGCCGCCGCCCAGGCCTGTTGCCGGAGTTCTGCCCGCCGGCCATCGAGAAACACGCAATCGACGCCGGGGCAGAATTGCTTGGTCGATGCGCGGAAGGACTTTTCTTCGCGCTCGTTTTCGAACCAGCCAACTTGAATCAAATGCAGCTTCTTCTTGGTCGCTTGCGCTGCCCGCGAGATGGCTTGATAGGAAGTAAGCGGATGGGCCTTCGCATAAAAGTTCAGCCGGCCGACGTACAGAATCGCGACATCGTCATCGGCGATCTGCAACGACTTCCTGAGTCCCACTCTTAGTTTGGCGCTGCTCGCGCTGGGCGCGAATGCTTCGCAATCAACGCCCAGGGGAATCACGGGAAGTTGTACGAGCGAGCGCGGCTTGCCGCCGCCACGATCGTGCAGGTATTCGCACCAATGCTGCAGCACCTGGTCGAGCGTGTCCTTCACGGCATCGCTGGTGCAGATCAGAGCATCCCAACTTTGCAGCGGCGCGATGGCCAGGTCGCTGAAGAACTCCATCACCGCTTTGCTACAGATGGTGTGCGTGATGCCGCACAGGCTGTAGGCCCGCTGATCGAAGCCGCGCCGCTGCCAGGCATAGTCGGCCAGCGCGGGATCAGGCCGATAGAGCGTGCCGATCTTCCCCAGCCCTTCGAGCCAGCGCGCGGGAATCCACTGCGGCACCTTGCCCGTCGCGATCCAAGGCTGCACGCGGCGGACGAAGTCTTCATACTCTTTCTTCGTCGGCGACGCACACGGCAGCAACGTCGCCCCCGAGTGCCGCACCCAGGCTTTGAGAAACTGTTCGCCCGCGGCCTGCCTCCCCACGAGGCGTTGGCCGCTGGTATCATAGCCGTCGGGTTGGTACCAGACGGCGGCTGTCGTCGTCACGCCGCATCCTCCTGCCGGTTGAACTTGTGCGTCGCCCAGAAGCCCCACCCATCGTGCGAGCCCTCAGCGTTCGGCAGCCGTATGTCGAACTGATTCTGACCGGCCGCAAGACGATAGAATACCGCAGCCGCCGCACCAACGTGCGCGAGCGGGTCTATCTTTATGCGAGCACCTTCCCCGGCCCGGACGAAGCGTTCGCCGCCGCCGGCTTGATTTGGGAAGAGTTACCGACGGGCCTGTTGCTCGGCAGCATCGAAATCACCGGCTGCAAATGGGCCCGAGATTGCTTTGAGTGGCAACTCGCCAGGCCGCAACGGCTCACCCCTCCCCAGCGACCCACTCGCCGCCCGCAACCGCTGTTCTTCTTTCCGTTTGCGAAGCCAAATTCGTAGGATGTGTTTTCATCCTGTTTGGTGACAATCACCTCGAGTTCTTCACCGCCCACGTCGCGGAAACCCGGCAATGGCGCTGGGTGGTGATGAATAAGTGCGGGAGTTTTTCAACTCGTTGTTTTGGACGCATATCGGTAATATTGTCGATTGGCCGAGTACTCCGAGGATCCCGATCCGGCGAAAGAGGAGCAGAACGATGGCGAGTGACGTCAAGTACGAGATCATTCTGTATTGGAGCAAGGCAGATGAGGCCTTCATTGCCGAGGTTCCGGAATTGCCTGGCTGCGCGGCCGACGGGCCGACGTATCAGGCAGCGGTGGCCAATGTTGAGGTCGTGATTCAGGAGTGGATCGAGACGGCGCAGTCTTTAGGTCGCCCCATCCCCGCGCCACGCGGGCGATTGTTATATGCTTGAACTCGTCCGTGACACGATAAGACTGTCCTCGGAACGCTGAGCCAATCTATGTTTCCCCGCATCTCCCGCGTTCATCACCTGAGGGACTATGTACTTGAGCTCGGCTTTACGGATGGCACCGTAGCTCCACTTGACTTTCGCGCACGAATTGTCGGACGTGGCGGCGTCTTTCTCGCGCTGGCGAATGTAGACTTTTTCGCGCAAGTCAAAGTGGATTCAGAGGCATGTACGGTAACCTGGCCGAACGGAGTCGATTTCTGTCCCAACGTCCTCTACGCCGAAGCGAAAGGTATCGCGATTACGGAAATAGGCGCTCAGTTGGAAGTCGCTTGATCACGATCCAGTGAGAGTGGAGGTAGCGCGATGGCGAGTGACAGCAAATACGAGCATGACTTGTTCGGCCGACGTTTTCGCGCCAGTTCGAAATTGGCGGGATCAGACTTCAAGATATTCGCATTCGGTCTCGGGCTCTGGAATGGGCAAGCCGTCCTCGCGTAGCCCTTTCAAGTGCAGGGGGACGGCCTCGGCGATTAGGTTCTTGACTTCGGATGCCGTTCTTGCGACGGCCACGCATCCTGGCAAATCAGGAACATAGGCGCCGAAGCTAGTTGGACCTTTCTCGATGACAATGGCATAACGCATCGTTATTCCTCCGGAAATTGGGCCTGCTTCCAAATGCTCTTTAACGTCTTAATCGGAATGTCAACTCCTAGTTGCCCCGCGACCGTGACTCGCCCCTGTTTGGTGGGGTGCTTGAATTGTCGGTGACCGCTCTTCGACCGGATGCGATACCACCCGTCGGTCTCCAATCGTTTGATGACCGCGCGAACTTTCATGGAGCATTTTACCTCTTAACGAGAACTTCCGCGATGCCGGCAGCGTCCTGCCAACTCGACCACCGCATTTTGTGCAGCGATAGCTACCGATGCTACCGGCGGACACGAAAATCCAGACTGGAGTTCAAAGCCCAACGGTGAAGAATGATAAAATCAACCTCGCAGGATTGGCACGCACCTTCGACTAACCCAACATCACCCCGCCATGCTCACCCTCACTAAAGAACTCTGGCTCAACATCCCCCAGCGGCGGGCCATCGTTTCGATTCACCGCGAGATCGAGCGCCTCGTCGCAGAGAGCGGCATTACCGACGGCCTCGCCCTCGTCAATGCGATGCACATCACCGCCTCGGTCTTCATCAACGACAACGAAACCGGTCTGCATCACGATTATGAAGTCTGGCTGGAACAACTGGCCCCTTTCAATCCTTCCGGCGACCGCTACCATCACAACCGCAGCGGCGAAGACAACGCCGACGCCCATCTCAAGCGGCAGGTGATGGGCCGAGAGGTCGTCATCGCCATCACCGCCGGCAAGCTGCACCTCGGGCCGTGGGAACATATTTTCTACTACGAGTTCGACGGCAACCGAGCGAAGCGGGTGCTAGTGAAGATGATTGGGGAGTGAGCCACACCATGAGGAAACCAACATGAGGAAACTGGCAGCGGAAGCCTTCGGTACATTTGCTCTTGTCTTTGCAGGGACCGGCGCGATTGTGATTAACGATGTCAGCGGCGGCACGGTGTCGCACGTCGGCATCGCCCTCACGTTCGGCCTGATCGTGCTGGCAATGATCTATGCACTGGGGGATATCTCGGGTTGTCATTTGAATCCCGCAGTCACGCTCGGCTTCTTCTTCGCCCGGCGGTTCGCTGGTCGCTGGGTCGCGCCTTACATCGCCAGTCAGTTGTTCGGGGCACTGCTGGCCAGCGCTGCATTGCGGCTGATGTTTCCCGCACATGCCACCTTGGGAGCGACCATGCCCGCGGGCGATGCGCTGCAATCCTTCGTGCTGGAGTTCATTCTGACGCTGATCTTGATGTTCGTGATCCTGAGCGTGTCCGTCGGAGCGAAGGAGAAAGGGATCCTGGCCGGCGTGGCCATTGGCGCGGTGATCGCGCTCGAAGCACTCTTCGCGGGACCGATCAGCGGAGCTTCGATGAATCCCGCTCGCTCGCTGGCCCCGGCGATTGTCTCGCTGCGATTTGAAAGTCTGTGGATTTATCTGGCAGCTCCCATTCTCGGCGCGGGCGTTAGCGTGCTCGCCTGCCGCTGCATTCAACCGTCGGGGTGCTGTTGCCGAGAACCAGCCGGGGAGGCCTGCTCGTGAACGAACCGCTGAAAAAGGTCGTCTTTGTTTGCGTCGAGAATTCCAACCGCAGCCAAATGGCCGAAGCTTTCGCGCGGATGCATGGGGCGGACATGGTCGAAGCCCATAGTGCCGGCTCGCGACCCTCCGGCCGAGTGAATCCCAAAGCCATCGCGGCGATGCAGGAATTGGGCTACGACCTGACGACGCACAAGTCAAAAGGCCTCGACGAATTCAACGGCCAGCCGGTCGAGGTCGCCGTCACCATGGGCTGCGGCGACGAATGCCCGCTGGTGCTTGCCAACAGGCGCATCGATTGGAAAATCCCCGACCCGCGCGACATGACCGAGGACCAGTTCCGCGAAGTGCGTGATTTGATCCAGGCCAAGGTGAAGGAACTGCTCTGGACGCTGTGAAACGCACAGGAGTCGTTGACTCGTCGCCAACAATTCCCACAACCCCTTTCGCCATGTCCTCCGGGTCTCTTGGCGTTTGCTTGGGAGACCAGGATGCCAGCAGGAAATCCAGTTTCGCTTATCGGGACAAATGCCCCGCGTTACGGATTGCTCGGCGGCGGATCTGCCCCGTCAAGGTTGATCGTATGTTCCAGGCCCGCGATCCGAGTGCCACCTGCAGCCGCTGCCGGCGACCGACGCATTTGTCCTTCGCCAATGGCCGCTGCCATAAGGACGTCTTAATGCCCGACCCAACGCCGCATGTCGATCCGCTGACAGAAGTGCTGGCCGATTTTCGTCGGCAAGAGGCTACCGACTTTCGTCACGCCTGGGTTGGGATTGAGCCCACGTTCCAAAGCACAAAGTCGGTGCAGAAGTGGCAGAAGATGGCGACCGAGCCGGGTGGCGAGGACGCTTACTTCAAAGACGACTACATGCTCAAGACCCAAAAAAAGGTCGTCAAAAAAATCAAGAAGCGGTACGAAGAGCAGCGGAAGGCAGGTCAGCCCCATTGCCTGTTTGCCCGAGTCGAGTCGGACGACGACCTCGATCAGTGGCAGGTCCGGCGGCAGAATCTGCGATTCTTTTGGGACGATCCATCCTTGGAGCCGCTGGAGGTCCGGCTCTCGCTCGACCCCGAAACCTTTGAATACAGCATCAAGCCGGTGCCGCTGGCCTGGTTTTATGACGAACGGTTCGTGAGCTTCATGGAAGAGTTTCTGTGGAAGCCGCCGCAGAAACTCGGGTTGACGGTCTCCATGGCGCACGGCGGTGGACAGTTTTCGCTCTCCGCGAAAACGTTCATGACCGGGAGTTTGTTTGCCGACGACATTGCCTCCAAGCTGAACCATCCCGAACTTGCCACCTGGATTATGGACTGGCCTAATCCTGATGATCGCGCCTTTCGCGCCACAAGGCGGCGTCAGCTTGCGTTTCAGCGAGTTCTTGCGGAGTATTGGGCCGGCAGGTTTCACCCTCGGGCCAATGGAGTTTTGACCGCCGAAAATGCACTGCTGGACCGTGGCTTTGGCCCCGCTTGTTCAGCACCCGGGGATTTGATGGATGCCGCGCATGGTCCCCTGGGCGACCCGCGTGAGGTGTTTCAAACGAACTTCGCCTTTGGTCGAACGGTCCGCTGGCAGGCTCAAAATGTGGATCCCGGCTATTGGCAGTCAGCACATCCGGATGAAGAAGGCTATCGGCCCGATCAGGTCATGCGCTACAGCGAAGGGAATGTGAACCGACTGCAGATCGCGGGTGAGTTGCATGTAAAAAGCGGCAAGGTATTGGACAAGGGACTGGCCCCCGAAATGGATGCAGCTTTGGATTTAGCCATGCTAACGACCGAAGCCAGTTGGGAGAACCGCGCACAAATGGGGCGGACCAGCGCTCGCGATTACGTCGAAGCCATGTTGCTCTATGTGCATCACCTGCGTTATTTGCAGCAGCATCCGCAAGTGGCTGTCAAGCATTCGCTACTCCAAGACCAAATCCTGGGTGACGCCGAAGAGACCTTGCGACGTCACGACATTTCACTGCTTGATCAACTCCATCGCGATGCCCGCAAAATCAACCTGGAATCTTCCCGCGGCCGGATGCATACCGACTGGATCGAACCCGAGGTCCTACTCTGGTCTTCTTGGCAAGCACTGCCTGCCGGCGAAAAAGCGGTAATCGCGCGCGAAGCAATTGGGAACTTCGTGGAGTATGTCCACCAAGCAGCGGCCCACGATCCGCGTCCCCATGCACGTCACGAAGATCCGTTGGAATGGCACCGGCACCGCGTCCATCCTCTGCTCTGGCAAGCAATTCAAGACGACGCTCCCGCCGGCAATTCCCAGGATCCGGTCAACCGAGAGTTGGCTGCCTGGCAAGCGGAGCAGGAAAAGTACCTGGCACGTCGTCCCGTCTGGTCGCAGATTCCCGACGCCCGCCCGCCCTGGACTGCGTAACACGACAGCGGTGCTTCCGCAGCCAAGGAGGTTTCGCAGGATTGCTGCCCGGTGGGGTAAAGACGCGGATGTGGGAGAAATACGGGATGACGTGTTTGGAAGAGGGTCGAATACTCGAAACTGAAACTTTCTGCTGGACCTGTGGATTCGCGAAGATGGAATGGACAATCTGCAGATCACGGATCGGCTGCGCCCGTTCCTCGATGCCGGGGAAATTCCAGGAGCGACGCTCAGCTTTGATAAGCACACGCTGACGATTCCGCAGGCCGCGATGGGGACCGACGAGCAGTTTTACCCCCCGGGGCTAACTGTGAATTAAACTGCGCCGCTGCGGTTTTGGTAGAATGAGCGCCCGCAGCGCCGTCTCCAGTCACCAGTCCCTGAACCGTTCACCCTCATGCGAATCATCCTGGCCGCTCCCCGTGGTTTTTGCGCGGGAGTGAATATGGCGATCGAAAGTCTGGACCTGGCGATTCAGGCCTTTGGGGCGCCGGTGTACGTTTATCACGAGATCGTCCACAACAAATATGTCGTCGAAACGTTCCGCGATAAGGGCGCCATCTTCATCAATCATTTGGAAGAAGTGCCCGCCGGTTCCACGCTGCTGTTCTCCGCTCACGGCGTATCGCCCGCGACTCGGCAACTGGCCAAAGATCGCAAGTTGCGGGCCATCGACGCCACTTGCCCGCTAGTGACCAAGGTCCATCTCGAAGCGATTCGTTTTGCGAAAGAAGGGTACACGATCTTTCTCATCGGCCATGAAGGGCACGACGAAGTGATCGGCACGATGGGCGAAGCCCCGGCCGCGATCATTCTTGTCGAGACCGAAGCGGACATCGCCGCCCTCAGCTTGCCGCCCACTGCGAAGCTGGCGTACCTGACGCAGACCACGCTTTCCGTGGACGACGCCAACCGGATCATCGCCAGCTTGAAGGCCCGCTTTCCCCAAATTGTGGGTCCCCCCAAAGAAGACATCTGCTACGCCACAACCAATCGCCAGGAAGCCGTTCGCACGCTCGCCAAAGAAGCGGACCTGGTGCTGGTCCTCGGCAGCCAGAACAGTTCCAACAGCCAGCGCCTGCGCGAGCTCGCCACGGAGCATAACGTGCGAGCCTATCTGATCGATGGCCAGGCCGACGTGGACGACCGCTGGTTTGCGGGCGTCGAAACCGTGGTCATCACCGCCGGCGCCAGTGCCCCGGAATCCGTGGTGCAGGAATGCATCGAGTATCTACGCGAGCACTTTCACGCCACCGTCGAAGTCCGCACGCTCCGGCTCGAAGACGTGCATTTTCCGCTGCCGCGCGAGCTGCGCGGGTTGTCGATCAGCGGCGCGTGAAGAACGGTCGGTACGTCGGCCACTCGAGAGCCTTCTGGTGAGTTCACCGGCCCCAGTGAGGTGAGCTCTGACTTAATCCGTAATCTCAATCTCGAATAGTAGCTTTTCAAGGTAAGGCAACATCATGTAACATTCGTTCACTACGCATCAAGGATTGGGCGATTGGACCCTGCCGACTACGGACGGGCCAATCTGGGTCGGCGAATGGAGCACCGCAGGGGCAATGAATCAGCAATCGTTTTTTGGCGAACCGGTGCCGGCAGGGCCAATCAATGGCAAGGGCGGACAGCGGCTATTCGTGCCCAAGTTGCTGAGCGATGCGGCGATGCGTTTTGATATCCGCACGCCCGAGCGTGACCTTGCTTTTGAAATTATCAAGAACTGGGCAGATCTTGAATCAAGCGGAAAGCTCAAACGGAAGAATGAGACGAAGTTAGAGGGCGAATTCTTCGCTGAAGTGCTCACGAAAGCGCTGGGCTACACGACGTTCTCCCAGAACCTTCCACACTGGGATTTGCAGCCAAAATACCCGCTCGATGGTCAGACCGCCGATGGCGCGATCGGTTACTTTCGCGACAACGAACCCGGCGCGCCGCGGGTGATGATCGAGTTGAAGGGCCCGAAGTCGGACATCGACCGGGATCGCTCTCGCGGCCGAACGCCGGTGCAGCAGTGCTGGGACTATCTCAACCTTTCGCCCCAGTGCCCGTGGGGCCTCGTGTGCAACTATGTCGGCTTCCGGCTCTACCACCGGAGCAAGTCGCCGCGAGCGTTTGAGCAATTTTATCTCCGCGATCTCGTCAACCCCACGAAGTTCCGCGAATTCTATTATGTCTTCGAGCGCGGCGGCTTTCTGCCCTCCATCCTGGGACAGCCCCCCCGCTGCGACGAGCTGCTTAAAAGTAGCGATAACCGGCGCAAGGAAGTCGGCCACAAGCTCTACAACTTTTATCACGAGCAGCGCGTCGCCCTGATCAACCACCTGCGCCGCGCGCCTCACGCCAAATCCAACGATGAGGCGATTTTCATCGCGCAAAAGTTGCTCGACCGCGTGATTTTCATTGCCTTCTGCCAGAACAGACAGTTGTTGCCGGAGTTCACCATCGAGCGGGCTTGGATGGACGTGCCCGCCTTCACGCTCGCCACGTATCCTCGCTGGGAGAATTTCAAAGACCTGTTTCGCAGCATCGATCAAGGGAACACGCATGCCAATATCTCGAAGTTCAACGGCGGACTATTTGAAGAAATTTCCGTCGTCGATGACTTGAAACTCAGCGACGAGTGGACTGACGTTTTCCGTGAAATCGGCACTTACGACTTCAAGGACGATGTCAGCCTCGATGTGCTGGGGCATTTGTTCGAGCAATCGATTTCGGATCTGGAAGCGTTACGCCTCGATCCAGAAGCGGTTGCAGCCAAGGAGAAGAAGAAACCGGCTGGCAAGCGGA
>JAYTUF010000751.1:0-4164 GCA_043744755.1 Anatilimnocola sp. | reverse complement strand
CGGCGGCAAACGCGAAGGGCTCGATCACCGAGCCGAGATACTTCTCGGTTTTCAGGTCAAAAGCTCCACCCCCGTTAAACAGCATCTCGTCGGAAGCGGCGACAAACGAGCCGCCCCCCTTCTTGCCGTTCTCGGCCAATTGGTAGTACAGAAAGTTGCCGGTGTTCCGATCATAACAAGCGGGAACCGAGCGCCCGCCCGGCACTAGCAGCCGAGAACCAATAACGACGAGCGGACCCTGCGGCGCCACGCCGGCGAAGGAATCCGTGTAGTGCGGCTGCTTGATGTACATCGAGCCGTCGCCGTCGTTGGTCCAGATCGCCTCGCCGGTCGTCGCATCGACCGCGTGCAAAAAGATGCCCATGAAGGGCCAGATTCCAGCGGCGAAATAGATCTTGCCATCCGCGAGCACCGGCGCACCACGCGCGGGCCAGGTGGAGATCAACCGCTCGTTGCCTAGAATCTTGCGATCCGACGGCCCGCCGCGAAATCGCCACACCAGCGCGCCGTCGCTGGCCCGCAGGCAATACAGATAGCCATCGTCCGCGGCGAAGTAGACTTTTTCCTGCCACGCGACGGGAGCAAAGCGAATCGGCCCATCCGCGAAGAACCGCCAGACTTCCCGGCCGCTGCGAGTATCGTAAGCCGTCAGACTGTCATCATAAGTCGAGCCAATAAAAAGACGTTGACCAAGCACGACCGGATGATAGGTCGCATCCAATTGCATTTTCGCCTGGTCGGGCCAAGCTGGCCGCAGCGCCGGCAACTCGCGCGACCAGGAGAGTCGTAACTTCGCCGGCAGTTCGTGAGGCGCGGCGGCACTCCGTTGCGCATCATACCGCCACATGGGCCAGTCGCCGTCCGCTTGAGCTGGCAGCGAAAACAGGCTCAGCCATAGGGCTGTAGCGAGAGCGCAACGGTAGAAACAAGGCATGCGAGCAACCTCAAGCGCACAACGAGGCAGTGGGGCGAGATTCGGCGGGACCGTAGGGGAAGTAACACTATTGTGCGCGTCCCAAAAATGAATGTCTACAGCGAATCGATGGAGATGCACTTCTTCGTGTAGGGCGGGCTCCCTAGCTGCATCCTAGCCCGGCCGAAATCGAATTCCGCTAAAGGGCGGGCTAGGAAGCCTGCCTTTATAGTTACCTTCATTGCCCCCCGCAGGTCGATCGCCGGCCAGTTTTGCATCACAGAACCTATCGTTCAATCGTTCGGAAAAAACCTCGCGCAATATGCCACAGCGGTTAGGGGAAAGCAAGCAGCGCGGAAAGGAAGCCAATGTGAGCACGCCTCTTTTGGCGTCACACAACATCAACCTCCTGGAAACGCGAGCCGGTCAGGCCCTGCGACTCAATCGCCACTTTTATATCCTCGCGAATGTAGACTTGAACTCTGGAGCCATCAACGCGAAATATCCGATGGTCTTTGACCGCTTCTCGACGAAATGTGATCGGTCCGCGAACTTGGTAGCCACCACTTGACATTCGCGTCCAGTCTCCATTGGCAACTTGGGTATGCTCACGGTCAATGCAATCCAGGCAATGCAGAACATGGGCCAAGAAGTAACCCTGTATCGGGTCCCCGTCGCCTTCGTCGCTCACCAGTCGTAGCGGTAAGAATTGCACTTCACCAGTTGTTGCCGTTTCGACGCATTCTCGTAGTCGATCAGAAATAACCGTCACGGCACTGGGCTGAAAGTCGACGTGGATAAAGTCCCTCCCGGGAAACGTACCAGCAAAGTTCTGATCCCATTCCTGAATTGGGATGCAATCCCACCCAAAGCAAACACCGTTGAATCTGTCAATCGGAAGGCGAATCAGCCAGACCTTTCCCGTCCTGGTGTAATAGCACGAAACCACCCATTTAAAGAATCTCATTGCCCGACTCCCGACCATTGATTTAGTTTCGTGATCAGATCCTTCGAAATCCATGAAAGCCCGAAATCGGTGGTTTGACAAGGTTCCTCTTGGTGCGGACTCAAAGTCTTGCCATGAAACCTTATGGCCGCAACCAGTTTTCAATCCGCAACCCCGGTACTCTTGCGAAGTCTTGGTGGTTCCTTGACAAGAGGGTTGCGCCTTGCGTCAGCACAATCGAAGCGATCTTTAGGTCGGTAGTTGAAATTCGCACGCGTTGCGACCGCAGCCGAAGGAATTCGCTGGCGGCAAGGTCGTCGAAACGCAGAACGTGCCAGCCTGAGAAGAAGTCGAACATAGCGGCCAAGCGATCGTAATATGCCACTTGCTGGCGAACATCGGAATAGCGACCGATCAAGGCCAACCAACTGCGGGATTGTTCTTCGAGTGTCACGGCAGTGGTGGCCACCTGATGCCCAGTTAGAACCTCCAGCCGCTTGGTAAGTGCGATTGCCTCTGGCGAATTTTCGTGCTGGAGAACGGAGATATGGTCCGTGTCGAGGACCATCATGACTGTTCGCTCCGCTCTTGCTCGCGGGCCGCCGCACGTTCTACTTCGCGCGTCCGCAGGGCTTCGTCAATGACTTCCTTCATGATTGGGTCGTCTCGGAACATTCCGACGGTGCGACGCCAATCCTTCGGTGGAAGGCTTGACAGGGATTTCCCTTGTGCCAATTCATCCAGCCGTCGCTCCAATAGCGCAACCCGTTCTTCCAACGTGGCCGTTTGCATCAGTTTTCTCCGACCGGGAAATTCGAATTCGCACATCCTCATTCTATACGCTGAGATTCGAGAAATCACGCGTCGTTCAAATGACCCGAGCGTGGCAACAAAAAGAGAGCCGGGAGGCGAAACGCCTCCCGGCTCATTTCCAGCTTTGTTAACATGCCCTTACAGCAAGTTCACCACTCGGCTCGCCAGGCCCTCGTGGCTGTCGCCGCCGAGGATGATCTTCAGTTCGCCCTTGGAGGCGATCTTTTCGAGCACCTCGAGTTCCCGCATCCGCAGCAGCATCGGCTGGTCGGCCAGCAACTTGGCCGTGTTGGCCTGGCTGCGGATGGCGGCCGTCTCTTCGCGGCGGGCGATGAGGTTGGCTTCGGCGGCCTTCTTGGCCTCCGTCACGCGGTTCATCAGCTCCTTCATCTCGCCCGGCAGGATTACATCGCGGATGCCGACCGCAATGATCTCCATGCCCAGCTCCGCCGCCCGAGCCCGCGCGGCAGCGTGCAGCTCCTGCGCAACCTCGTCCTTGGCGGCGAGGAACGCATCGAGCTCGCGACCGCCGATCACCGCCCGCAAAGCCAACTGCGTCTCGCGATACAGCGCCTGGCGAGCATCATCCGCCGCGCTCACCGCGCGGCGGGCATCGACGATGCGATACGTCGCCAGCGCGTTCACCCGCAGCGTCACCTTGTCGGCCGTCATGATCTCCTGACCGCTAACATCGAGCACCGCTTCGCGCATGTCCGTCTCGACCAGCCGCGACTCCGCAGCGCCCTTCCAGAACGCATACTGACCCGGCGGCAGCGTCTCGATGTACCGGCCATCGATGAACAACACGCCCACGCGGTCCCGCTGGATGTCGCAGATTTCGAGCAAGGCCTTGGCCGACGCCGTCCGAGCAATGACCTTCAGGTCCTTGTGCTCGAACCGCGCGGCGCGGACATCGACGATCTCAATCGCAACCCGCTTCTGACCCAACCAGTAGGCGTACAGACCCGCCGGCAGGATCTGGCTGAAGCGGCCTTCGATCCAAACGAGCGCCCGCTGGTGATCCTGCACGTCGAGCACTTCGGCCTGACCGGCGAGCGCGCCCGAGCGGACGATCAAGTCGAGCTTCTCGTGTACGAACCACGGCTCGCGGCGCGAAACGACCTCGACGCGGAGCTGACCCCACAGGTCGAACAGCCAGTGCGAGCCCGGACCGAGCAGACCGTGGAACTCACGGTCACGGAACATGAGACCCAACTCGTAGCTGCGAATCTTGAAACGCTTAAACATGGGAACACCAAAACACGAAACACAAAACACAAAGAACAGTTGATTTACAAAAAGGCCGCCGGGAGTCGTACGATCATGACATCACCAAGAACAATCGCGGAGTGTCGCTTGAGCTTGCTGCTGAAGTTGGGCAGCGGCGGGCGATTGGCGGCGATCTCGCCCGCGGAGCGAACACCAGCGAGCGCATCTTTCCGACAAATTCACCCACGTTTACCCAACGCAGCAGCAGGCCGCGGCGCACTGC
>JAYTUF010000750.1:0-4180 GCA_043744755.1 Anatilimnocola sp. | reverse complement strand
TATTCTCTGTCGCCGCTGCCGCGGCTGATTCAGCTAATGGACCCAACTTTTTAGCCCGGAGGGCGAAAGAAAAAAGCCCACGGCGAAAGCCGTGGGAGGACGACGGTGATAGCAATCAAAGCCCTGGTAAGGGCGACAGTTCAAACGGGTGCGAATAATAAAAACAGTGTTTCCAGGCGAATCGTGAACCTCCCAAAAATTCGGAGATTGATGACCAGTGTCTACGCGCTGAAGCGCACCAATCTCTTGCGGTCAGGGCTGATGAAATTCCCTTAACGTGCTTGGTCTCGGATCATGCGCCAGGCGCGGTGCTTCAGCCGCTAGCATCAACCTTGTCGGTAATTACACTGGAAGCTAGGAGCTGCGCGAGATCTTGGTTGCACTTTTGCCGTTTTTTCCAAATGGACTTGAGCTGGAGAGGACAAACGGCGATAAGGCAGATAACCGGTTACCCCGCGATTGTTGGGCGATGAAGGGGCAGCCTGCTACAACCACTGACGCCGCAGCTTGAATGAGGTTGGCGAACGGATTTCGCCGATCCGCAGCATTACAGCCAGTCACACTTCCTCTCCACATTCGTGTTTGCACGAAGCATGGGGGTTCGCCATGAGGGGAAGTTGTACAGACATCGCGCGCGGCTGCACTGTTTTTAATTGGACGAGTTCCAAATGGACCAGTGCTCGCTGGGCAATCTTGGCCGGCGGCCTATGGGCCGTCATTTTAGGTCAGGTTCATGACCCGCTGGCGGCCCAAGAACCGGCAGGTGCCGTCGTTGCAGGGGCTAAACCGGCGGAACCTGGTAAGCCAGGCGAGTCCGTCAAGTCCGAGCGGAATCTGATTGAACGAACGGGCTGGGTCCGGTTCGAGATCATCGGCGGGCGGATTGCCGTGCTGGGGCATCGCTGCGGGCAGAGCCGCGTGGTGCAAGTCGGCGAGCCGACCGATCTACCTCGCGAACAACTTTCCATTCAATTGCATACGGAGTTGTTGCTGCTGCATTACGAAGATATGCAGAATGAGCGACAAATTACGCTCGACTTGGACGATCAGCAACGGCTGGTGTTGACTCGCAGCGGATCGAGTCCCACCGCCGATCTCAAGCTAGTGCAACCGTTTCGCGGTCCGCTCACGCTGAGCATCGGCCGGGATAAGCCGCAGACGTTCACCGCCGGCACGCTTTGGCACCTGGCTTTGCAGCAACCCGAGTTATGCGAGCAATCGCTGTTTCCTCTACTCGAAACGCTGCGTCCCCACTGGCGGTTGCCTGAACAGGCCGCGGGCATTCAGCAGGAACTGCTTCGTCATGCGGGCGAGGATGTTTTGGCCGAACGAGCAAAGTGGCGCGAGTGGGTGACGCAACTCGATAGCGATGACTTTCAAGAGCGGCAGGCCGCCGATCAGCATTTGCGCGGCGCGGGGCAAGCGGTCGTCGCCTGGTTACGGCGGCTCGATCGCAAGCAACTTTCGGCCGAACAGGCCGGGCGGATTACGGACATCTGCCAAGGACTCGCGGACATCTCAACCGATACGCCGCAGCGCGTGGCAGCCTGGATGCTCGATGATCGCTGTGCCTGGATGGCGCTCCTCCGCAACGAGGATGCGAAAGTCCGCATGGCAGCGGTCAGCCATCTGACGCTGCTGTTCGGCAAGCCGCTGGCCTTCGATCCCTACGCACAACTCAGCGATCGCGAGCGGCAGATTTCGCAGTTGCAAGTGCGGTTTGGGAAGCCGTAGGCCGAGAAACCCCTGACGGTTGTTACTTCGGCAGTTTGCCTTCGGCGACTTCTTTTTCCCATTCGTCCATCAGCGGCCAATGGGTGGCGCAGGTGCCCCAATCGGCGAGGCTCAGGTAGCCGGTCAGGCGCTGGATGGTGGCGTCGAGCAGTTTGTTGTCCTTGCGGAAGGGCGGACCATGACTGGGCAACAGCCATTCGACGTCGCTGTTGCGGATCCGTTCGAGCGACTTGATGAACGACGGAATATCGCTGCCATGATGGGCGTCGATGGCGCCAACGCCCCCATCGCGATAGATATTGTCGCCGCTGAACAGGATGTTCCCCATCCGGAAGCTGAGTTGGCTATCGGTGTGACCGGGCGTGAGCCAGACTTCGAGCTTGAGCTTGCCGACAGTGATGATATCGCCATCGTCGATGGTGTGGTCGATCTTCACGGGGGGCATGGCCAGGTCGATGTTCTGGGCTTCGATCTGGGCGAAGGTCCGCAGCCGGTCGCCCTCTTCCAGCGGCTTGACTGACCGGGGATGAGCATAGACGGGCGTCTTGAGCAGGGCTTTGGCTTTGGCGAGCCCCTGGATGTGGTCCACGTCGGCATGCGTGGCAATCAGCATCTTGCAACGGCTGAGCGGAAAATCGAGGTTGCGGATCAGATCGACAATTTCGTCCACGGTCTCGTCGAAGCCAATATCGATCAGCAGCCATTCTTTTTGATCGAACACCAGGTAGACATTGCAGCCCAGAATCTGCCCTGCCTGAAAGTTCAGTTCGATCACATTCGGCAAAATCGGTTTGCGTGGCAACATGCGGAAAGACTCGCGGGGCGGACCAAAGTCGCCTTTCGCTACGCGAAAGGACGCGTGCTTTCGCGGAGCGAAAGACGACACTGGGGGATTGTAGGAGGGCGGTTCCTAACCAGCAACCTACACGAGGGCTGAAGATCACTAAATTCAAGAGCTTCAACGGGTTATTGAGATGCACTCTCAGCCGAGGGACGTCTTGCTGGTGCTCGGCGAGGCGCTTTTGAGACTAGCCAGGCGTACGGCAAGGTTTGCCCATTTTCACCAAACTTCTGGTTCGCATTGAAACTGAGGGGTATACTCTCGTAGCAAGGAGGCGCTTCGGGCTTGGATGCCAACTCCCACCAGTTCGGCCCTCGGTCTTGGCAAACCCTGTTTGCGAGGGCCGGGTTCGTCGCCGAGAAAGTTCACTCTCATGCTCCGAATTCGCGCGATACGCTATCTGAAAAATGCCCTGCCGATTGTTTCGGGTCTGGCTTGCGGCCTGGCAATGGTCGCGGCCCTGGTGTTTAGTGGCTGCGAGACTTCCCCGTCCCTGCCGGTGGTTAAAGTTAACAAACCGGTCGTGGAAGAAGGGGGCACGAAGAAGGGCGAGTTGAGCGACGCGGAACTGCTCAAGCAAATCGACGCCGCGCTGGACTATACCTACGAAAACCGCCGGCTCGATCTGAAGGATCAGGCGGCCTGGCAGATGATTCACGGGGCGCTGGCCTTCAAGCGGGCGTTTCAAGTTCGCAATGGCGACAAAGATGTCTCCGCTCTCGATCATGTGTTGCAAGGTGGCAAGATGAAGGGTTGGAATCTGGTTCGCGGCGACTTGCTCGACGAAGCGACGCAACGATATGGCGTGCGGGCATTGCTCGAAGAAGGAACCAAAGCCGGTCAGGGTCACAACGATCAATGGCTCGGCTATTTGTGCGACTGCGGCATGCAACTCGATGAGACGGTGATGGTCGAAGGCCAGAAGTACACTCTCGACGATTACCTTCTGCAGGCTGAACGCGATGTGCATAAGAACCGGATTAGCGAATATAGCTGGACACTGATGGCCCTGAGCGCCTATCGCAAGCCGGGTTACACCTGGAAAGCGGGCGACGGCACCGACTGGAGCATTGATAAGCTGGTTGAGATCGAGCTGGAACACAGCCTCGATGCGAGCCCCTGCGGCGGAGCCCACCGGATGTTCGGCCTGACGATGGCCCGCGACCGCCACGTTGCCGCCGGCGGCAAACTCGATGGGATCTGGGAGAAGTGCGATATCAAGATCAAGGACTGCATCGCCAAGGCGAAGGAACTGCAGAACCCTGATGGGTCGCTGTCGTCGAATTACTTTCAGCGGCAAGGCATGAGCGCTGACCTGGCTCAAGCCGTCGGCTCGGCTGGCCACGTAATGGAGTTTCTCGCGGCCGCGATGACCAAAGAACAATTGCAAGAACCCTGGGCCCGCCGCGCCATTGCCAGCGTTTGCTCGGTGTTCCGCAAGACGAAGGCCGTCGATGTGGAATGCGGCGCATTGTTCCACGCGGCGCATGGCCTGCGACTTTATCGCTTCAAAGTCTACGGCCCGCGGACCTTCCCGGCGACGGCGGAGACGGCTGCGAAGTAAACGACGTCTGACTCCCTCGCCCCGGTACTCCGGGGAGAGGG
>JAYTUF010000749.1:0-16426 GCA_043744755.1 Anatilimnocola sp. | reverse complement strand
ACTCATCGAGATTCGACGCGGTGATGGCTAGAAAACGCAGGCGTTCGAGCAGCGGGGTGGTTTCGTCCGACGCTTCGTCCAGCACGCGTTGATTGAACTCCAGCCAGCTTAGTTCGCGGTTGATGAACTTCGATTGCGATTCGGTCATGACGAGCGGGACCTATTTTTTTGCCATGCGGAGCAGCACGGGGAGGCCGAACACTTCTTCAAACAGCGAGCCGTTTTGCTTGAGCGCGAGCTGCTCAAGCGCCAAGTCTTCGACCAGCGGAATCGAGATCACCAGCCGGCCGTCTTCGCGCGAGCAAGTGACGTGGTGAATCCGCTGGCTGCGCGATTCGTCGAGCGCGATGGCCACGCGCAAGATGGCGGCTAGTTTGGAAACCACGACTCGCTCGTCGCGTTCCAGCGTGGCATAGCCCTCATGCGTCGGCTGCGGCGAGGCGCGGCGATGATAGCGGGCCACCAGCGCGGCCAGCAGTTGCTCTTTGCGACCCAGTCCGAACAGTTCGCTATTGCGAATCAAATACATCGAGTGCTTGTGGTAGCTGCGATTGCTGATGAACGAGCCGATCTCGTGCAGCAAGGCAGCGACGCACAGAATCACTTCCGCGCGTGGCGATAGTTGATGTTCCTCGCGCAATTCGTGAAACAGCGTGGAACCGAGCGCGGCGACGTGCCCGGCGTGGATATCGTCGTAGTTGTAGCGCGTGCCCAAGTCCATCGCCGAGCGGACAATCTGCTTGCTGAACTCCTTCGACCAACCCGCGCCGGCGGCCATTTCGATCAGCAGGCCATCGCGGAGCGTGAGATTCGAAACAAGCAGCTCTTTCAATTGCAATTCGCGGGCGAGCATCACATAGGCGAGCAGCGCCGGGCCGATGGTTTCGGCCTCGGGATACGTTAGATGATACTTCCGCACCAGGCGATCCTCGGATTGGCCCAGCAGCTTGTTGGTTAAGTCTTCCAGCGCGCTCAGCTTCAAGCGGGCCAGGTTCTTGCCATCCCAACCAGGCTGCAGCGTCCGCACTGCAAACCGCACGTCACCGCCCATTGCGACCAGTTCGAGCGGCCCTTCGACGCGCACCGTTTCGGTGATCTCTTCGATCGTCCGCTGGATGTGACTCTCCATAATGTTCCGCAGTTTTTGCGTGGGAGCGCGGAAGGCTTCCAGCGTTTCGCGCAGCCGGAGTGAGCCGAGGCGATAAGTGTGCGCGTAGACGACGTCGCTCCCTTTCATCAGCAACAGTTCGGTGCTGCCGCCGCCGATCTCGACTACAACCACGTGCGACTTGCTCAGTTGCTCGTCGCGGGCGATCAGCGGCTGAATGCCCAAAAAAGCGACGCGATTAACTTCGGATTCGTCCAGCGGCTCGACCTGCAAGCCCGTGGCGATATACACCCGGTCGAGAAAGGCGAGACGATTACTGGCCTCGCGCACGGCGCTTGTAGCCACGCAGCGAATCTGCTCGGGCGATTCAATTTGATACTCGCGCAAGATCCGTCGATAGCTGCGCAACACGCGCACGCAATCTTCGATCGTCGCTTTGGCGATGAGCCCGCGGGTGAAGGTATCGCGGCCCAGGTTCACGGCCTGCGAGAGTGATTCCAGGTTGCGCACTTCTCCCGCCGCGGTGATTTCAGCCACGGCCATGCGGATGGCAGCGGTGCCAATATCGATCACCGCGACCGGCTTCACGCCGCGCGGGGGCGGAGTGTGAACAGGTTCGTGGGAGGGCATCGACATGGCAGAAACTCACGAGGCAGCGGGCGCAGAGTCGGCGAAACAATGTTCGGCCCAGGCTGCCGTGCCGCGAGCGACGGCATCATCTCCCAATTTCGCAATCGCCACCTTGAAACTCTTGGCGTAGGGTGGCGCTGCCCGTTGGCGAGCGGCCTCTTCAACTCCCTGCAAAAACAACTCGGGCATCGCTTCGACCAGGCCGCCACCGAGTACGACCACATCCGGCGCGAGCAGATTGATAGTATCACCCACGACCTGGCCAATCAGCCGGGCAGCCCGTTGCACGATTCGCTCGATGGCTTTATCTCCCGCTTTGATTGCCGCGGCGAGTACTCCGCTGCGGATCTTACCCAAGTCAGTCTCCACCTGCTGGTATAAGTGGGGTGCTTCACCACGGAATGCCGCCATCGCAGCTGCGGCGGAAATCGCGAGCCGGCTGGCTTCGGTTTCCAAGCAGCCGATCCGTCCGCAGCCGCAGAGGATGCCCGTCGGGTTTACCTGCATGTGGCCAATTTCAAAGGCCGACAGGGTGCGACCGCGAATGATCATCCCCTCATACACGCAGCCGCCGCCGATGCCAGTGCCGGGGAACACGCCGATCAAGCAGCGGGCATTCTTCCCCGCGCCGAAACGATACTCGCCGTACACTCCCGCATCGACATCGTTAAGCACCACCGCCGGACAGCGCAGTTCCCGTTCGAGTTGTTCCTTTACGTGTACATTCTTCCAGCCCAAATTGGCGGAATCGACGATAGTACCGCGTTCCAAATCCACGGTGCCCGGGCAGCCAATACCCAGGCCGCGAATCGATTCTGGTGAACGGCCGGCTTCGCGCAGAGCATCGTGAATTGACTCCAGCACTCGCTCCATTCCCACGCGAGCGCCGTCGGCCCCTTTGGTCTTCCGCCGCTTGCGACCGATGGGCCGAAACGCTTCGTCAAAGACGGTGGCCATCATCTTGGTGCCGCCCAGGTCGAAACCGACCCAGCAGCGTTCAGGTTGCGTCGGATTCATGCTTACCCAAACTCTCCAGCGAGGAATATCAATGAAGCACGAAAGCCACGGCGAATCAGCCGACGAATGATGCGTCGATTCTAGCCGATTCAAGATCGATAGCCAGTCGGCGGGAATGGAAGAGTCAAAGACTGAATTCTGATGAATTTAGCTACTCATCCAGGAATTCCAGAGCGCGTTCACTTGTCCTCCCAACGACTGCAGCGAGCCGGCGTTATCCACGCAGATCGTCGCCCGGCGTTTCTTCTCTTCGAGAGGCAACTGCGTGGCTTCGCGACGCGCCAGTTCGGCATCATCCCAGCCCCGGCTGCGAGCGCGGGCCAGACGCAGTTCCCGCGGCACATCGACAAACACGATCTCATCGCAAAGCCGATCCCAGCCTGCTTCGAGCAGCAGCGCAGCGTCCACGATCGCGGCAGACGCATTTGATTCGCGCAGCGCAGCCAGTTTTGCTTCGAATAGCGCTGCGATGCGCGGATGAGTTACCTGATTAAGAAACTGCCGCTCGGCTTCCTTCCCAGGAGCAAACACAATCCTGGCCACGGCGGAACGATTGACTTCCGTCGGAGCGTTCAAGATGCCCGCGCCCCACCGCGCCACGAGTTGGCTAATCACTGCGGGCTCGCGGAGGACTTCGTGGCCAGTGAAATCGCCATCGAGAATGACCGCGCCGCGCTCCGCAAACGCCCGCGCGACCGCACTCTTGCCGCTGGCTACGCCGCCGATCAAGCCGATGGTGATCATGCCCTTGAGAATAGTCGAACAGGGCGCCAACCGGGATGGTGGGGCAGCAACCAGAGCCCGGCAGGCGCCCCTAATCGATGGTTTAGTCATCCGAACGGGGACATCGGGCAGCCATCGCTGGGAAGATCCGGAGTAGCAACGCGCTGCCGAAAACTATATCGCGTGCGAAACGGCGGAAAACAACTTGAAAAAGTCGCGTTGCCGGGAAGTAATGATCGCTGACAGTTTCTGTCAGTCGATTTCTCATAAGTATCGGTCAAAACCATTGAAAGATGAATTAAAACCGCTACTTAGACGGGTCTATACCCAAGATCATTCTCACCAATTCGATATCGTTATCCACCTTCAGCTTTTCGAGAAGCTTAGTGCGATGTTTGGCAATCGTCTGAATGCTGACATCAAACTCGGTGGCAATTTGCTTCACCGTCCTCCCGGCGACCAGGTGATCCATCACCTCGCGCTCACGATCCGTGAGGGTTTGCAGGAGCGGCGACAAATGATGCTGCCCACGGGCTGCTTTACGCGTAACCGCATCACGGGCGAGCGAGGTCCGAATCAGATCGAGCAAAACCTGGTCATCGAGCTGCGTCTTCTCTAGAAAATCAACCGCCCCAGCCCGAAAGGCGCGGCGACAAGCAGCCAGATCTCCATGGGCGGTCAAAAAAATGATGGGGATTTGAGAGCCCCGTTCGCGCAGCATCTGTTGCAGGTCAAGGCCCGTCAGTTCCGGCATGCGGACGTCGGCCACCAAACATCCCGAGCGCTCCAGGTCGAACTGAGCGAGAAAGGCGCGCGGCGACAGGAAGCTCTCGACGACGAGGCCATCCGCTTGAATCAGGAACGACAATGACCGGAGCGCGCCCGGGTCGTCATCCACCAAGAACACGGTCTGCGCGTTCGAACTCGGCGTCATGAGCTTGATCCTCAAGCAAAGGAATGTAGAAGTGAAACGCCGCGCCGGCGGGGGACGATTCGGCTTGCAAGCTGCCGCCGTGGGCTTCGACAATGGAGCGACTGATGGACAGCCCCATTCCGAGCCCGGCCGGTTTGGTCGTGAAGAAAGGCTCGAATAAGTGCGCCCGCACTTCGGCTGGAATTCCCGGTCCGGCGTCCTGCACCAGGCAATGCACCTCGCCCGGCGCGAGAAATGTGCTAATCGTGAGCTGACGTTGCCGAGGCGGCAAATGTTCCATTGCCTCCAGGGCATTGCGAACCAGATTGACCAGCACTTGCTGCAATTGGACCCGGTCGCTGCGTATCGTGGGCAGATGTTCCGCGAGGGCGACACGCAGATCAATCTTCTGGCCGCGGATTTCGCTACCCAACAATTGCAGCACTTCGCAGATCAGGTCATTCAAATGCAGCGAGATCCGTTCTCCCAGCGGTTTGCGGGCAAACTCGCGCACCCGGCGGATGATCACCGCAGCGCGGGTTGATTCCTGGGCGATCTGCAAAATCACATCGCGCAGCTCGGGGCTGAAATCTTCGGGTCCCGACCAACGACGCAAAATGCCGGCCGTGTAATTCTGGATTGCAAACAGCGGCTGATTCATTTCATGGGCCAGTCCCGCGGCCATTTCGCCCATCACGCTCAGTCGCGAAACGTGCGCCAAATGCGCTTGCTGTTGCTGCAAGCGCTCTTCTGAGCGGGCTTGCTCAACAAGCAACTGCTGCAGTTGGCGATTCGCGTCTTGCAACGCGGCGGTGCGTTCGGCCACGTGATGCTCCAGTTCCTCCTTCGCGCGGACGAGCGTTTCCGTGGCCCGGCGTTGATCGGTGATATCGAAGCAACTGCCGATGAAGCCGCGGAATTCGCCGCCGACGGAAATCTTTGGCGAGCCCACGTGATGCATCCAGCGATATTCGCCGTCGTGTCGCAACAGCCGATAGTCCAATTCAAACGCTGAGCGTAAGCCTTCCGAATCGGCATACGTTTGGCTGCAGCGCTCGCGATCCTCGGCGTGAACGCATTGCAGCCAACCATGTCCCATTTCTTGTTCGAGGGTGCGACCGGTGAACGCCAGCCAGCGGCGATTGCAATAGTTGAACCGCCCTTCGAGCGTCGCGGTCCAAATCAGCACCGGCGCTGAATCTGCCAGGCGGCGGAATCGTTCTTCGCTGGCTTGGAGCTCCAGCGCTGTCCGTTTTTGCGCGGAAACATCGATCACGTTGCCCAGGTATCCAGTAACTTCGCCTTGCTCGTTGCGGATGGGAACCGCAGAACCAAACACCCAATTAATTTGGCCACTGGGCGTGACATAGCGATATTCCATCGCAAACTCGCTGCCGGTTTTAACCGCTTGAGCGAATTGGGCAGCTACTGGGGCGCGATCTTCTGGATGCAATGACTCTGCCCAACCCACGCCCGTTGCCGATGATGCGGGACGTCCGGTTAATTGCGACCAACGTGGATTGACATACGAAGCAAAACCATATTTGTCGGTTTCAAAGATGCCAACATTCGATGAAGTAACCAGCGTGCGATAGCGACATTCACTCTCGGCCAGAGCTTCGAGCTGTTCAATCCGCTGAGAAATGTCACGCGACAAACCGACCAGGCCGACGATCTCGCCGGTCGCGTCCCGATAGGGACTCTTGGTCGTTAAGAAAGTGTACTTTTTCCCGTGCAACACCACCGATTCTTCGAACGTGAGCGCATGGCCGGCCGCGAACACCAACTGATCGCGCTGCCGAACTTCGTCTCCGCGCTCGGGGGCTACGAATTCGAGGTCGCGATGGCCGACCATCTCGGACATGGAACGCTGAGTGGTTGCCGCGCAGGCCGGATTCACCAGTAGATACCGGCCTTGTAAATCCTTGACATAGATCAAGTCGGTGGTGTTATCCATCACCGACTGCAAGATGTTGAGGTTATAGCGCAGCTTCTCTTCAACCGCTCGTTGGTAGTCCAGCACGGTGGCAAAGATGAGCGGCGTGAGCATGGTCACCGCGGCGAACGACTGCAGCGATGTGGCCTGCAATTCGGGTTGATGCGCCGCGAGCGCCAGCAGGCCGTCGCCGCGGGTGGTGTAGTAAATTGTCACCAGCACAGAAAAGGAGGAGGCCGTGACGGCGCCCAGACGGCCGAATCGCAGTCCTGCCCAGCCCAGAACCGGCACCAAAAAGATCAGGCCATTCAAACTCAAGGTCCAAGACATGGAATCCGCCGCAGGTCCGAACGCTAACCAAGTTGCGCCAAAGATGCAGGGATACAACAAGATCACTTCCAGCATCCGGAAGGCGCCACTGGGAGCAGTTGCAATTCGCCGCGTTCGTAGCCAATCGGCGAGCACGATTTGCACCGGCGCCACCAGCAGAATGCCAACGGAGTCGGCCTGCCACCACAGGTGAAAGATATGCCCGAAACTGGTTAAGGGCATTATCGACGACATTCCCCAGGCGCTGATGAAGGCCCCCACCAGCGGCATCGCGACGGAGACCGCCGCCAATTCCAGCACTTGCCGCAGTTTGAAGAACTGAAACTCACCACCGCAGCTATGTTGCAAGACCAAGGCACCCAGGTAGGCTTCCAGACCATTGGCGAGCACGAAGATCAGCGCGAGCGAAAGCGGTTGGCGATAAAGAAGCAGTTCGAGGGTGAAATTGAGGGCCGTCGCCATCAACAAGTATTGCCACCAGACCCGCTTCGGCGACAAGGCCAGTGTGGCCATGAACAGGCCGGCCGGTGGCCAAAAGGTGGCGAACTTCAATTCGGCAAACGACAATGCATGTCCCGCCAGGACGCCGGCACAATAGCCGCCGGCGAAGAGCAAAACCAGCCCGGATTGTCGCGCACCTGGAGCCATGAGAGCGAGAATGACGCACTGAAAAGGGAACAACGCGGCCAGGGGCGACGAATCGCGGATGAGGTTGGCCGGCGGAATTGCTGCTCATCCCGTCGCCGACAGGCAGCGACCTCGAACGAGGAGCAATGCCATTCAAAACCAATTAGTAGACTACAGGCAACAAGTCGCCGGATATATGCGACATTATCAACCCCTCAGCAGTTTTTCCGTTTTGTGCCACTAGCTTTTTTTGGGCACTAGCTCTTCTTGGGACCAGTGCCCCCGTCCTTGGGATCCCGCTTCTTTTCGTAGAACTGCTGCAGGTCACCGAAGGAACGCATCGGCGCCCGGCCTTCTTGCTGGGCTTTGGTGATGGGTTTCTCGACTTTCGGCTTCGTCGATGGACGTTCGATGATCCGAGGTTGGGCTGGCTCATCGCGACGGCGATCATTGCCCCGGCCACGACCTTGGCCCGGCCCCTGACCTTGTGGACGGGGTGGACGATTTCCCTGTGACTGATTGTCGCGCGGAGCGGAATCGCGCCGGCCGTCTCCGCGGCCGCGATCACCGGCGGGGCGATCTCCCACTGGACGATCTCCCGCGGGACGATCTCCCGCGGGACGATCATTGCCACGGCGCTCTCCTGCGGGCCGCTGGTTGAATTGACCGGGCGGACCCTGAGGACGGCCTTCGCCGCTGACGCCAGCGCCAGCCGGTTGCTGACCCCGATTTTGCTGCCCGCCTGAACCACCTTGACCTGGAGCTTGACCCGCGCCTTCTTGCCGAGGACGGCGAGGACCTCTTTCGCGCGGCGGACGTTGCGGCTTTTCACTCCCCGGAGCAATCGCGGTGAGCGAGACGCGGCGGCGGTTCTTATCGACCTCGACGACCCAGACTTTGAGCACGTCACCCACGCCGACCACTTCGTGCGGATCGCGAATGTAGCGATCCGCCAGCCGGCTAATATGAATCAAGCCACTGTCCGAGAGGCCAATATCAACGAACACCCCAAAATCGACGACATTCAGGACCGAAGCTTGCAGTTCCATGCCGGGCTGCAGGTCTTCCAGCTTCATGATGCCGCGGCGGAAGACCGGCGCGGGGAAGCTCTCCCGCGGATCGAGCCCCGGACGCTGGAACGAGTTCAGAATATCTCGGAGCAAATGCGTGCCGGTATTGAGTTCGGCAGCCAGTTGCTCGACAACCACCAAGGCAACCAATTCGGCGATCCGATTTTTCACCGGTGGCTGCGGCTGCACCGCGTCGGCGGCGGACGCCGCCGAAGGTTGTTCAGCGGAGGGAGTGACTGGAACCAGTAACTCGGTCGTGGCCAAGAAACTGACTGCTGCTGGTTCGATCGGTTCAACGACGACTTGTGCGGGACGTTCGATAGCCGTTACGACGAGCGAAGGAGACGGTGATTCCGTAACCGCCTCGACCGTCGCAGTCTCGATCGTCGAAGATTCAGCAACTACTGCTTCGACCATCAGCGTTTCCGGGGCCGCGATGTCTGCTGCCGGCGATGCGAGCTCGATTGGCGATTCTTTCGGCAGCGCTCCAAACTCATTCTTCGGCGGCTTGGGAGGCGGGGCGGGGACAACCTTGGCGAGTTCGGTCTCGTCGCTCCCCATCTTCTGCAGCACGAGCCGGGCCGTGGCATAACTTTCCGGATGAATCCAGGTCGCATCGAGCGGATTCTCACCACCGATGATCTTTAAGAAACCGGCCGCCTGCACGAAGGTCGCTTCGCCGAAGCCGGGAACTGACTTCAGCTGCTCACGATTTTTGAAAGGGCCATGTTCGCGACGATACTCATACACCCGCCTGGCCGTCAGCGCGTTCATGCCCGAAACATATCGCAAGAGCGCGGGGCTGGCCGCATTCACATCGACGCCGACGAAGTTCACGCACGATTCGACGACCGCATCGAGCGAGTCTTTCAAGTGCTTGGCCTTCATATCGTGCTGATACAGGCCGACGCCCAAATTCGCCGGGTTGATCTTGACCATTTCCGACAGTGGATCAAGCAAGCGGCGGCCGATCGAGATCGCCCCGCGTTGCAAGGCGTCGTACAGCGGCAGCTCTTCGCGGCCGAGCGGGCTGGTGCTGTAAATGCTGGCTCCCGCTTCGTTCACGATTACATAGGCGACATCGCGGTCCTTCAGCTCTCCCGCCAACACATCGGCGACCAATTGCTCGGTCTCCCGACAACCCGTGCCATTGCCGATGGCGATGACCGAAATATTGTGCTGCTTGATCATGTCGGCCAGCCGCGTGCGGGCCTTCTCGTGCCGCTCGTCCTTGCCGATCACGTACATCACGCTGTGCGCCAGCACATTGCCGAATTCATCGAGCGCGACGAGCTTGCAGCCGCTCTTAAAACCCGGATCGACGGCCAGCACGCGGCGGCCATGCGTGGGCTGCTGCAGCAATAGTTTGCGGAGGTTGCGAATGAAGACATCGACGGCGTGATCTTCCGCGTGATCCGTCAGCTCGCGGCGAGTTTCCCGCTCCAAGCTGGGAAGAATCAAACGCTGGAGCGCATCGCGGACGCAGCCTTTCAAAAATACTGCATGCGGGTGCTCGGCGGGAACCAAAAAATTCTCGGCTTCACTCGCCATCGCTTCGGCATCGGCTTCGAGCTTCACCCGAATCGCGCGGGCTCGTTCGCCACGATTGATGGCCAGAATGCGATGGGGCGGAATCTTGCCCAGTGGTTCGGCATAACTGTAAAAATCTTTGAAGGCGTGCTCGGTAACGACCTTCTTCTTTTTTTTCTTCTTTTTCTGCTGCTTGAGGCTCGGCACCAAGATGGGCGTGGCCGGCTTCTCGAACAAACGGCCCGCGGGGAGCGCATCGCCTGTTGCCGCAGTGGCAGTCGGCGAACTTTCGGTCGCCGCATTCATTTCCGCAGCAATCGGCGTAGACGAAGGGGATGTATCTTCCACCTGAACCGGCGCGAGGACGGGATCGACGGGCAGATCGCCATCGGGAGGCGGTTGCTGCAGCGAGGCGGTTACCGTTGCAACCGCGGTTGGTGCAGGCGCAGCGACTGTCTCGATGGGTGTTGATTCGGTCGTTGCCAATTCGTTTGCAGGAGCTTCAAAATTGGCAACGTCGGCAGCAGGAGCAGCGGCAGCGATCTCTGCAGATTCAGCGACGTCTACCGCGCCCGGCGTGATCGTATCAGCAGCCGTCGTTTCTGAATTGGTCGCGTCGGTTGTCTGGGGCGGAACTTCCGCCACTTCAATCTTCGTGCAAACCAGTTTGCCTGTGCGTTGAAAAATGCGCCGCAACCGGCCGCGTAGTTCTGGATTTTCCCCAAACCGTTCCGCCAGCAAATGACCCATTCCCAGCAACACATCGCCAATGGAACTCAGTTGCTTGTCGGCCGAAACAAAGTCCGCCGCCCGCTTATCGAGATCGGCCGCAGCGGGATCGGCTTCAAGAATTTCCTTCGCCAGCGGTTCCAATCCTCGTTCACGGGCAATCGTGGCCAGCGTTTGTTTCCGCGGTTTGAACGGGAGATAGAGGTCTTCGAGTCGTTTCGGCGTGTGGGCCGATTGAATCTGCTCGGCCAATTCTGGCGTGAGCTTGCCTTGCGACTCGATCGATTTGAGGATCGTCGCCTTCCGTTCAGCCAGCAGCCGCATTTTCAGCGCCCGGTCTTGAATCGCACGGATTTCTTCTTCGTCGAGACCGCCCGTTTCGTCCTTGCGATAGCGGGTGATGAAGGGAACGGTGTTCCCGTCATCCAACAGGGCCACCGTTCGCTCGACCTTGTCCGGGGGCAGGTTGACGTCGCGGGCTAACTGGCCCAGGTCGACGCGTAAGGGCTCGATCATGCAAAACTCAATAGTGCCGCGGACGTATAGAAAAACCGGAAACGACATTCGGCGCGCACGCGACGCGCGAAAAGGTAAGCCGCGCAATCTAGCGCTGCGGACTCATCTTGTCAAGGTTCTAGCGCGGCGTAAGTGCGCGTGGGCAAGGGAGTTCTGAGCAAAAGTTGGCGAAGATTCTTAACGACTACAATGACTGCCGCCCTTCCACCAACTCACGCGGCTGGAGCGGGCGTTACCCCACATCGCCCAGTTCGAGCGCTTCGCCGTAGCGCACAAGCACCATGCGTTTCAGCTTGGCATACGCAGGCTGGTTCAAATCGGGGTCGGCGGCGATGAGCGTTTGAGCGTCGCTGCGGGCTTCTTCGACGATGAGCGCGTCGCGGGCGAGGTCGGCGATGCGAAGGGGCGGCAGGCCGTGCTGGCGAGTGCCAAATAGGTCGCCAGGGCCGCGGAGTTTAAAATCGAGTTCGGCCAGCTCGAAGCCATCGGTGGAGCGCGTGAACGCCTCGAGCCGCCGCTGGCCATCGTCAGTGTTGGAATTGGCAAAGACACAGCAATAGCCCGGATGACTGCCGCGACTGATGCGGCCGCGCAGTTGATGCAATTGGGCGAGACCGAATCGCTCGCCCCCTTCAATGGTCATCAGCGTTGCATTGGCGACATCGACGCCGACCTCAACCACGCTGGTACTCACCAGAACTTGCACGCGGCCGCGGCGGAAGCTTTCCATCGCCGATTCTTTTTCAATCGGCGTCATCCGCCCATGCAAGGCCGCGAGACGATGGCCCAGCAGTTCACCCCGCTGGAGCACATCGAGCGTTTGAGCCACGCTGGCCGCTTCCACCGCTTCGGTCTCTTCCACCAGCGGCACAATCACGTAGCCTTGTCGTCCTTCAGCCAGTTTCTGTCGGAAGAAGTTCCACCAGCGATTGCGCTGGCCATCTTCGGCCAGGTAAGTGTGCGTCTTCTGCCTGCCCGGCGGCGGGGCGCGGAGGGTGGAAACGTCCAGATCGCCGAATAGCGTCATAGTGACGGTTCGCGGAATCGGCGTGGCCGTCATCACCAGGTAATGCGGATCGATGCCCGCCCGCTTGAGCGCTGCCCGTTGATTCACGCCGAACTTGTGTTGCTCGTCGATCACCACCAGGCCGAGCTTCGCGAAGCGGCCACCTTCGAGCGCATCGGTCAAGCCATCAGCCGAAGCGATCGAGGACCCTGCTGATTGATTCAGCGCATGTGTCACCGCTTGCGTGCCGACGAGAATATCTAGCTCACCCGCCGCGAGTGCATCGAGCGTCTTCTTTCGTTCGGCCGGCGTCAGCGAACCAGTGAGCAGGCCAATCCGCACCTGACTGGCTTTGAGGGCGGTCGAGAGAGTCTGCACATGCTGCCGCGCGAGAACTTCCGTCGGCGCCATCAGTGCGGCCTGTTTACCATGCGCGACGGCGAGCAGCATGGCATACATGGCCACGACCGTCTTGCCGCTGCCGACATCGCCTTGCAACAGGCGATTCATCGGCACTTCGCGCCCCATGTCGGCGGCGATCTGGTCGATGGCGATCCGCTGTTCGCTGGTCAGTTCAAAGGGGAACAGCCGCGTGATGCGGGCATCGATTCGCGCCGACGCGGGCAAGGCCGGCGCGCGGCGATGATGCGTTAGCCGCCACTTGCGAATCGCGAGGGCCAGTTGCAGCACGAACAACTCTTGATAGATGAACCGTCGCTTGGCTTGTTCCAGGCTGGCCTGATCGCGGGGCTGATGAATCTGCGGCAGAGCGGCGCGGATGGGCCAGAGGGAGTGGGCATCGAGAAAGTCTTCGGGAAAGACATCGTCAACCATCTGGGCATGCGTTTCGACAATCGTCTGCATGATCCGCCGCATCTGCGTTTGGTTCAGCCCTTCGGTGAGCGAATAAACCGGCAAGATACGGCCGGCGGGGACGTCGTCGTCATCCGCCAGGAATTCGTACTTGGGATGGACCATTTCCCAGCGAATCCCTTGCAGCTTGGGTTCGCCTGAAAGGAGAATCCGCCGGCCGATTTGAAACTTGGGCCGGAGGTACGGTTGATTGAACCACAGACCGCGCAGGTAGCTGGCCCCTTGCTTCACCAGCAGACCGAGCACCGATTTGCCCGTGCCGGTGCTGCGCAGATCGACCTCTTCAATCACGCCAGTGACGCTCGCCAGTTTCCCTTCTTCGAGCTGATCGACCGTCCGCAGCTCGCTCATGTCCTGATAGGCGCGCGGGAAATTGAAGAGCAGGTCGCGGGCGTAATGCAGGTCGAGCTTCGCCAGCAACTCCGCCTTGGCCGGCCCCACGCCTTTCAAATACTGCGCCGGCGTCAGGAGCGGCTCGGTCGCAGCAGAGACACTATTCATGCCGGCATTATAGGCAGGAGGAGCCAAACTGGTGGCGCGACTATCGAGCGGGCACTAATGGCACCGGTTGACCTGGCACGCGTGATCCAGGCGCCGGTTGACCGGGTGCTGCGGGCATGGCCGGCGCACCGGTCGAGCGACCAGGCGGAATGGCCGGCGCATCGGGAGGGTTGAGTGGATCGGCACCGCCGCCGCAGCCCAGCATTACACCGAGTATGCATGTCAACAGAATAGTTCGCAGCATAAATGTTTCATTCCGCTAAAGTACAGGTTGAAGCGTCTTGAGAGGTCGTCCGCAGCGAGTGGATTGATTATTGCCGGCTCGGTTCGCCGCCGTTCCGAGTCGCCATCGCTTCGAGAATATTTGGCGTTCCGCCTGGAATTTGGGCACCGGAAGAGTTGTACGTAATGAAGCGCACGCTCCCATCCACCAGCGCCCACATGCCGCCACCTGGATGCAAGCTCCAGAAATGATAACGATGTTGATCCAATTCATCGTGAACGGTCCCCGGCCTGAAATAGTCGGGCGAGCCAGTTGGATCTAAAGGCCGCTCGTGTACGCCGAGCACAACGTCCGTCGTGCCATAATAGGGGGAATCGCCCGCCCCCGCCCATTGCCAGCCATAGACAAGATTGTTCGACGATGGTCGCTCGCCAATGAACACCGTATTGCTCGTGCCATCGAGCACGTCGCGCATCTTGACGGAAGAATTCACATACAGCATGCCGTCTTGTCCGTTCGCCTCTTGAAACTGATTTGTGCCGTTCACGCCCAAATAGCTGGTGAGTTGGGCAACGTGCGTTCCCGTCGAATCGGTTTCACGATATTCATAAAGCGTGCGCGGATCGGAAGGGCAATGAAAAATCTTGGACTTGAGCGACATGATTTCGGGACGAGTATCAGGCGATGGAATGGGACTGCCAAACTTCTGCCACCATGGCCAGGATGCCGCTGTGCCGTCATGCATTATGGCCACTTCTTTGATATTTTGAGCTTCCAAGTACGGGCTGATATGCATCGACCAGCTCCAAAAGGGTCCCTCGATGGGATAGCCGGAGGGCGACACACCGCCGGGAGGATCTTCACGAGCGACGTTTGTATACCAACCGTCCCCGATCTGATGCGCCGCAGGAAATCGCAAATAACTATCATGGAAATTATGCAGCGCGAGTGCTTGCTGTTTCAGATTGTTCGTGCATTGCGTGCGCCGGGCGGCTTCGCGGGCGGCTTGCACCGCGGGCAAGAGCAAGGCGACCAGGATGCCGATGATGGCGATCACCACCAAGAGTTCGACAAGAGTAAAGGCGGCTCGCTGATTGCGTGCGCGCCGGCGGTCACTAGAACAAAACATACCAACCTTTCGCCGAGAGGCACGTACACGGTTGACAGAAATCGCTCCTCTAAATTCGCCCTTCGCTATTGGAACCCATTCCAGGGATATTTCAAACTGAATTTTCCAAAAAACTTCACAGTTCTTCATTTCGATCCCTCGGCGATGGTCAGCCGCAGCAGGTTGAGCGCCTGTTTCGCGGCCCGGGGCTTCAAAATATCGGGATGACCGGTGAAGGGAACCGCCCGAGTAATAACACCCGCGGGACCAGCGATAGCGATCGCCACCGTGCCCGGTTCGGCTCCCTGATGCGCGGGTGGAAATGGTCCCACGGCCAAGGCATAATCCGTCGCGAACCGTTCCCGCGTGGCCTGGGCGATAACACTTAACGCCGGTTCGCTGGCCAATCCCATGATCCCCGCTAGCTCTGCAGCCAGGCTGGAAAGAATCTCCACGCCGGCCACATCGCGCAGGACAAGTCCGCCGCGATAACCGTCGCCGCAGTTCGTGCATTCGCCCAGCCAATGCTGAATCAGTCCCGCCGTGCCCCATTCGACCACGGCCAGCGTCTTTCCATGCTCGCGCAACTTTTTCAGCACCGCGTGTTGGAGTTCATCGTCTTCATAACCGAACACCAGGTCTCCCAAACATTGGTGAATCACGTCGATCGTCGGTTGCATCAATTCCCTCGCCGCCGCAATGGATGCTCCTTCGGCCGTGATCCGCAGCGTGATCGTCGCCTTGCTGACGGTGATCCCCACGCTGGGAATGCGGCCGCGGCGGATCAGATCGGGAAGCATTGCTTCCAAATCGCTCTCGCCCACGCCAAAACACTTGACTCGATAATGATGAATCACCCGCGGCTGACCGAGCAGCGCTTGAATGGCCGGGGCGACTGTGCCTTGCCACATCTCCTGCATCTCGGCGGGAACACCCGGCAAACAGAACAGCCGCGCCGGTTCTTGGCCGAGTCGTGATAACGTCAAATCAATGCCCGGCGCGCTCCCGTGCGGATTAGGAATGACCTTGCTGCCGCGAGGAAACAACGCCTGCACCAGATTATTCGGCGGCATCTCCCGCTTCCGCCGGGCAAACAGGGCGCGGATGTGTTCCAGCGCCGCTGCGTCCTGCACCAGCTCAACGCCCGCCATCTCCGCCACCGCCTGCCGCGTTAGATCATCGGCCGTCGGCCCCAACCCGCCCGTCGCGATAACCAGGTCCGCCCGCTCGCACGCGAGCCGAAACGCCTGCACGTTATCGGGCAAATGATCGGCCACCGTCGTATGAAACGCGACCGCCACGCCGAACTCCCCCAGCCGCTGCGATAACCACGCGCTGTTCGTATCAACCCGCTCCCCGTTGGTCAATTCGTCGCCAATGGAAATGATTTCCGCCCGCATGAGTGGTTCCTTGTAAGGCCACGTAGCCTGCAGCCAGTGCTGCGGGCGAGTGGAAGGGAATGATAACGGCTGGGGTTTGATAACGGTTTGATAGTCGTCTTTCGCGGAGCGAAAAACGACTATCGGTGAAGCTGATAACGGTTCGGGCTAAGTGTTGGAGTTCCGGCTTTAGCCGGTCTTGCCTGG
>JAYTUF010000748.1:0-4188 GCA_043744755.1 Anatilimnocola sp. | reverse complement strand
AAGTAGAATGCCATCCATGACACCGACAGCCTACCGAAGTCTGGCTGATTCCGGAAACCCCATTCTTTCCAAAAAAACGGCTTCGCTGGAGGTTTACGTTCAACGACCCCGATTCAGGCTGGCTTGGCCTTCGATTTCTTCGCAGCCGGCTCTTGATTCTGCTTTTGTTCATGCCGGTCCTCGGCTTCTTCGACGGAGTGCGATTTCGTCAGGTCGCCATCCTCCGCCGCCAACTTCGCCAGGTGGGCATAATGCTGATGCAATGACTTGAGCTCAGCTTCGGAGATGTCTTCGATATTCACCAGCCGGTTGCTGGCGCCCTGCATCGCGGCCACCAGTTCATTCAGTTTGAGATGCACGGCCTGCGAGTCTTTGTTCTGCGTTCGCTGGATCAAAAACACCATCAGGAACGTGACAATCGTCGTCCCGGTGTTGATGACGAGTTGCCAGGTTTCGGAGTAGTTAAAGAATGGGCCGGTGATTGCCCACACGACCACAATTCCCAGCGCTAACACAAAGGCCGACGTGCTGCCCGTCCAATTGGTCACCGCGCGAGCAAATCGCTCCGTCCAAGTCTCTTGAGTCATTTGTCTTCAGCCCTTGTGGTGCAAGCTGAATGCGTGCGATGGCGCGCCGTTTGACATCGAAACCCATGCGTCGCCTCAATACCAGCACGTCGCGCGCCGATTCTATCGCCATTCTGTCGTTCTTTGCCCCAGGCCAACTTTGAACTTCTAATTTTGAACGCGAAACCGTAAACTCCCGCCCCTGGTCTTCAGCCCCTTGTTCTCTCCTCCGATACTCCGATGAAAAAAGCTGCGCCGCTGCTGTTGATCCTGATTGCGCTCTTCGGAGGCGGGTATCTCTTCAAGGGGCAGTTGCCGGACGTTTTCAAAAATCTGCCTGCCTTGGGTGGCGCGGGGGCGGGCAACACCACTTGGACGAAACCGCCGCCGCCGCGGGGCAACGACACGATCCGCATCGCCGCCTTCAACATCCAGGTCTTTGGCGAAGCCAAGATTAACAACCCCGAAGTGATGCCGGTGATTGTCGAAATTTTGAAGAACTTCGATCTGATCGCCATTCAAGAGATTCGCTCGCAGCAGGATGTCTGTCAGACGCTGGTCGCGATGCTCAACGCCGATGGGCGATTTCACTATGACTACGTCATCGGACCGCGACTCGGCCGCTCCAGCAGTAAGGAGCAGTACGCCTATATCTACGATCTGGCAAGCATTGAGGTCGATCGAAATCAGATCTATACCGTCGATGATCGCAACGACCTGCTGCATCGCGAACCGCTGGTCGGTTGGTTCCGTGCTCGCGGGCCAGCGCCGCAGGAGGCCTTCACCTTTTCCCTGGCTGTGGTGCATACCGATCCCGACGAAGTCGATCGGGAGCTCGACGTGCTCGACGATGTGTTCATCGCCATCCGCGACGATCAGCGTCAAGAAGACGACGTGATCATGTTGGGGGACTTCAACGCTCACAACACGAAGCTGGGGCAACTCGGCCAACTACCGGGACTGGTTTGCGTCGTGAATAATACGCACACCAACACCCGCGGCGACAAGCAGTACGACAACATCCTCTTCGGCCGCGTCGCCACGACGGAATTCAGCGGCCGCGGCGGGGTGTTCGACTTCCTGCGGCAATATAACCTGTCACTGGAACAAGCCCTCGCGGTCTCCGATCATTTGCCAGTGTGGGCGGAGTTCAGCGTGTACGAAGGTGGCCGGCCGAGCAGTTTGGCCAAGGGCACGACAGCGCCGATGCGCTAGAGGTCAGGGGTCGGGAGTCAGGAGGGAGTGACGTCGTTGTCATTCGCTTTGATTAAGGGAGCGGCGGGAAATTATTTTACAGTTCCCTTCGAGGCGACGGGAAATTTCAGCAACGGCCGATCCCGAAGGGATCACAGCCATTAGCCCCGGGTTGAGCGCAGCGACACCCGGGGTTATCGAGCCAATATTTCCGATCTCGATCCCGAAGGGATCGCAGCGCTGCGGGTACTGCGATCCCTTCGGGATCGAATGGGATTCTGAGGTTTTCCCCGGGTATCGGCTAACGCCTCAACCCGGGGCTAATGGCTGCGAACCCTTCGGGTTCAATTCCCGGCCGATTTTGCAACCTACTTTAGCGTTGAACGCAGTTGTTCCACCTGCTTGCGGGCATCTTCGAGCCGCTGCTGGGCTTTCTTCAGTTGCTCATTGTCGCCGCTGTCTTTGATTGCCTGCTTGAGACTGGCCTCCGCATCGGCGATGGCCTTCTCCAGTAACTCGATGACTTTCAGTTGCTCCTTGGCAGCTCCGGCGGGGGCAATCTCGATGGGTAGCGGAACCGGAATGCCAGGTATGAGGGGAATGGCCGGGATTGCCCGAGGTGGCAGGATGCCGGGGGCAAAGGGGACTGCTCCGGGAACCAGCCTAAAGCCGCCGATCTTGATTTCGGCCCCCTTTTGCGAATACTGTTCAAAAATCTTGTGAGCTTCGGGGTTTTTTGTCTTCAGCTCTTCTGCATTTTTGGCTTCGTACTTTTGCGTGGTCTCTTTACCATCTTTCGTTTCGGTCACTTCCAGTTGTAAGCCCTTGGCCGGATCATCGACGATCTTGACCTGGCGATCCTTGTCCTTTACTTCCGTCGTGCGGACGCCGTCTTCGATCTTGATTTTGCTCTCCACACCGCCGCCAATGGCACCTCCCGCAACCATGATCCGCGCCCCGGCAATTCGAATGCCGCCCGCGATGGGAACGCCCCCAACCCGGCCATTGACCGGGGGCGTCACAACGGGCGGAGTGAGGATTTCCGTCGCGCGACGAGAGGCTGAACCAGCATCGGCCTTGGCAATGCGTTCCAGGGCCAACTTCGCGGAGTCTTTCACGCCGGGCGCACCCTTATCGAAGTGCCCCTTCAAAATATCAAAGGCCCGGACGGAAGTCTCGCGGCTGTCGCTGCTGGTTGCCTTCTCCAGCACGGGAATGGCCTGCTCGCCCGCGGCGGCCAACCGCTGCGAGGCTTCTTGCCGAGCGGCAAAATCTTCAGCATCGAGTTGTTTAATGAGACTGTCGAAGTCGGCAGCAGCTGCGGTTGATTTTTCGGTCGTTGGTGGAGCGGCTTCTTGAGCCGACGCGGGCCAGCCCCAACCGGCACTTAGGGCAATGACCCATATCAGACCCGACTGTAAACGCAGCATACGGCACCTCAACGCAAGCGGGAAGGAATACAAGCCCGTATGTTACCGCATGGGCGGTGATCTTGCAGCAGTCGTAGTCCGGGCATTAGCCGGTCTTGGCTTGCCAGAGTGCATACATCACGGCGCGGCCCTATTTCGAGAGCCAAGGGTACGCCGTTATTGCGCCGCAGACTTGACGTTTTCCGCGGTGTTGCGCTCACCAACAGCCGGAGGGAGCGGCAGCTCGCCAGTGCCCCGCTGTTAGCTATCTGAAATCCGTAGTGGGATGGGCTTCGATAATCTGGCTGTTTCGAATCACCATATTGTAGTGGCGATGATTGTCGTACTTAGGCTGCCAGTTGCTATGTTTCATGGTGCCGCGGATCGTGAGGTTAACTGGCAGCTTCAAGTTTCCCAGCGTATCGCGATCTTGCCTGGGGAACTCAAAATTAATCTGCAATCGCACAAAATTATCGGTCGGCAGGTCCGGGAGGAATTGGAGCACATAATCACCGGTTTCGGTGCGGATGATTTTCTCGGCGGTCCCCCGAATCTCAATTAACCTGGAAGCCAATTGGCTATCGAGCGCGGCCTCATTATTGGCCACCGATTTTCGCAGGTCCGCAGCGGTCACGCTGAGCGTCTCGGGGGGCGGAGCTTGCGCCGCAGCCAAATTCACGCTTGCCATCCACCCGGCCAGCACACCTGCAAACACCAACCCCATTGAAAACTTGCTCATGATGCTCACTCCCAAAATGTGAAAATGCACAATACGGGTGTTTTAGGGGCTGCGCAACGGCGCGTCAACGTGCCAAGTCCGACACACGACATTCTGTTTTCAGGGTCTTGCTTGAGTCAGAGGTGCTGGGGCCCAGAAGTTTCTTTAATCAGTAGGCCGTTTCACTGGATGTTTTGTCGGTGAGGCGATCCTGCGCCGGTGACATGCACCGTCGTACCGTCTATCAGCAGGTCTTCGTTCGAGCCGCCGGTGAGGCGATCGAGTCCCAGGCCGCCGATGG
>JAYTUF010000747.1:0-4193 GCA_043744755.1 Anatilimnocola sp. | reverse complement strand
ATGATGCTCGTCTGGGTGGCGCTTCCCGCGCTGGCGTCGATGCTGCTGCTGGCGACGACGAACCATTTGTGCCAGGACATCGCGGTGGTTCCCTTCATGTGGGTCGTGCCGCTGAGCTTGTATTTGATTTCGTTCATCCTCTGCTTCGATAAAGAAATCTGGTATCAGCGCAAGATCTGGGGCCCGCTGGGCGTGCTCGGCGTGCTGGCCTTGTGCGTGCTCATCAAGGGCGACGAGTGGGGCAATTGGCCGTCACCCGCGAAGGCGGAATCAATCTGGCAATCGCTGCAAAATGTTCCCGCAAGGATTCTGCATCAGACCACGATCCAGACCGTCTACTTGGGAGACCAATTTGAAGACAACCTCGCCTTCCAAGCCCTGTTTTACGTCATCCTGCTGTTCATCATCTGCATGCTCTGCCACGGCGAACTAGTCAAGCTCAAGCCGCGACCGCAGCAGCTCACGCTCTATTACCTGATGATCTCCGCCGGCGGGGCGCTCGGCGGGCTGTTCGTGGCGCTGATCTGTCCCTTCATCTTCAAGCTGCAGTTTGAGTTGTCGCTGGGGATTGTGTTGGGCTACGTGGTGGCCTGGGTCGCGCTGGCCAACGATGGTCGCAACTCCTGGCTGGAAAAACGGCAATGGCTGCAGTGGACCGCCGCCTTTGTGATCATGGGGGGCGTGGTGTTTGTAATCAGCAGCACGTATGAGCCGGTCGCTCAGTACACCATTGCCGTCGAGCGGAATTTTTATGGCACGCTGACGGTGAAGGAACATCACAAGGATGAGGAAATGGTTGCCTATCGACTGGTGCATGGCGGCATTTTACATGGCTATCAATTCGCCGATCCCATCCGCCGGCTGGAAGCGACCACCTACTATGTGAACGAAAGCGGCGCCGGCGTGGCCGTCAATCATTATCCGCACGAGAAGAACGCCGGCATCCGCGTTGGCGTCGTCGGTCTCGGCGCCGGCACGATGGCCGCCCATGCGAAGAGCGGCGATGTGTATCGCTTTTATGAGATCGATCCGAAAGTGATCGCCATTTCGGACAAGTACTTCCACTTCCGCCACGATGCCGAAGAGCGGGGCGCGACGACCGAAGTGGTCGGCGGCGATGCCCGCATTCAAATGGAACTCGAAGCCGATCAGAACTACGACGTGATCATTCTCGATGCCTTTAGCGGCGACGCGATTCCCGCTCACTTGCTGACGGTTGAATCGCTGCAGATCTACAAGCGGCACCTGCGGAAGGACGCGCAGGGGAATATTCTCGGCGTGCTGGCCGTCCACGTCAGCAACAAGCATCTCGACCTGGCCCCGGTCGTGGCCGCGCTCGCCCGCATCAACGAATTGACCGCCATCACGGTCACCGCGCCCGAGAGCCTGTATGAGTCCGATGCCTTCACCGGCTGCGACTGGATTCTGCTCACGCAGAACGATGAATTCTTGAATCAGGACATTGTCCGGGCCATGTCCACGCCGCTGGTGGTCGCTCGCGAAAGGGAAGTCCTCTGGACCGATCAGCACAGCAGCCTGTTGCCGATTTTGAAATCGGACTGGGTGGAAGGACTGCGTGATTGGTGGCAGAGGAAGCCAAAAAAGTAGGCCGGAACAAGGTACTCCGCAGTTCCGGCTGAACTGGCAATGGAACGTCGCCATGCAGGTCCTGCCGGAACTGCGCGAGTACGCTTGTTGCCGGCCTACGGCTCCCAGAATGCGGGTTTTCCGGCGGCTGACGGCCTGCTGGCGCTTGACCCTGCTTTCTCCGGGATGCTATAAGCGACTGTAGGAACAGAGCTTCTCTTACTGCCCACCTCGGGTTTGTTGGCACGCGCGCGATGTCTGGAATTACACTTCGAGTTCTCGATGGCGCCGACCGCGGGCGCATTTACCAAAACGTCGGCCCCCCCATTACCATTGGCCGCGAAGAGGGGAACACCATCCAGCTCAACGACGAGCGGATCAGCCGGTATCACATCAAAATTCAGGAAGACAACAACCGCCTGGTGCTGACCGACCTGGACAGCACCAACGGCACCAAGGTCAACGGCGAACGGGTGCTGCAACTCGCGCTGCAGCCGGGCGCCGAGCTCGACATCTCGAAGAATAAATACAAGATTCAATACACGCTGCCGGCCGGGGTCGATCTCGAAGAGAGTTCGGCGGAAGTGGAAAACATCTTCGGCAAATCGCTGTTGGAAAAAGCGGGCTTGGAGAAGCCGAAGAAGTCGCCGAGGGCGAAGCGCTAGAGTTCGGAAAACACATCCATCATCATCGCCGAGATCGCCTCGAACACCGAAGCCAACGGGGCATCTCGCCGAATCAGCGATCACTTCGCGTACGCAGAACGCACCGTTCGAAAAACTTTTTCAAAATAATTCTGAGCGCATCATTCGGCGTTTCGCTCGAATGTCGCGGACGCGCCGCAGCGCCGAGAAACGCGCGAAGCCCTAGCGTTTGTGCGCTCCGCGCGGCTTGCGGCGCAGGCACGCGGCGCGCTTTCGCATCGATGCGCCGCGCGAACGCGCATCGATTCGGCGCGAACTTCGGGCATCGACGCAAACCTTAACTTGCTTTCTGATTCAAGGGCGTTACGATTGTCTCTTAAGTTGCGATCGCGTTGCGTCCGAAAGGATGCGACAACATGTCGCACCCCGTCATGGCGGCTCTCGATGGTCGAGGTCGAACGGGAAATGTCACCCGAGGTCAATGGGTTTTATGTTCCGCGAGCACGAGGTTCCGGTCTCGAACATCACCCCCTTCGGGTACGAAGACGACGAACCTCCGAGTCGGCCGCGCCGACACCCCGTTTGGAAAGACGTCCCCGATTCCCAGTGGGACGATTGGAAGTGGCAGCAGACGAACTCGCTGCGCTCCATCCGCCAACTCCGCAGCCTCATCCCGTTCACCCGCGATGAGCTCGAAGCCATCGGCCTCCTCGAAGCCGATTACAAGGTCGCCATCCCCCCGTACTACTTCTCGCTCATCGACACCGACGATCCGGAAGATCCCATTCGGCTTCAATCGGTGCCTTCGCCGCTCGAAGCCCAGGGCGGATTCGAACTCGACGACCCGCTTGAAGAAGACAAAGATTCGCCCGTGCCCGGCCTCACGCACCGCTACCCGGATCGCGTGCTGATGCTGACCACGCCGAATTGCACCATGTATTGCCGCTATTGCACCCGCAAGCGCGCCACGCTCACCCGCGGCGGTTGGGAAGGCATCTCGAAGAACGACGAACGGATGATCGAATACATCCGCAAGAACCGGCAAATCCGCGACGTGATCGTGAGCGGTGGCGATCCGCTGACGCTGCCGTTGCCGAAGTTGAAGTACTATCTCGACAACCTGAAAGAGATCGACCACGTCGATGTCATCCGCATCGGGACCCGCGTTCCGGTGACGATGCCGCAGCGCCTCTACGATAACGAACTGCTCGATCTCCTCGCCGAGACCGAGAAGGTCTACATTCAAACGCACTTCAACCACCCGCGCGAAGTGACCCCCGAAGCGGCCCGCGTTTGTAAATCGCTCCTCCGCCACGGCATGCCTATCAACAACCACTCGGTGTTGCTCAAGGGCGTGAACGACAACCTCGGCGTCATGCGGCAACTGCTGCGGGGGCTTCTCCGCATCAAGGTGCGGCCGTACTACCTCTTCCACTGCGACCCCGTGACCGGCGCCGGCCACTTCCGCACCAGCGTGGCCAAGGGCATGGAGATCATGGAAGGCCTTCGCGGCCACACCTCCGGCATCGGCATCCCCACCTACGTGGTGGATAGCCCGCACGGCGGCGGCAAAATCCCGGTCATGCCCAACTACCTCATCAGCATGAGCGACGACGCGGTGGTCCTGCGCAATTACGAAGGGATGCTCGTCCGTTACCAGGCGGAGGACAAGCCGCAGGAGATCGGCGCGAAGACCAACACCCGCGGCGTGAGTGCCCTCTTGCAAGGCGACAAGACATCGCTGATGCCGGAAGGCAACGAGCGCATGGCCCGCCGCCGCAAGCTGCAACTGGTGGAGGAAGTGGTGGAAGCGTCCGGCTGCGGCAGCAACGCGGAACCTGCGACCTCGGCTACACCGGCCCGCAAAGGTAAGCGAACGAAGATCCCGCTGGCGGTCGCGGGGGGGGTGAGAAATTGATCGTCTTGGCGAGCCGGTCATCGGATTTGTTAGCCCGACGTGCC
>JAYTUF010000746.1:0-16463 GCA_043744755.1 Anatilimnocola sp. | reverse complement strand
TCGCCCGCCTCGGCCATCTCGTGGGTGATCTTCTCAAACTCGGCGAACATGGTCTGGCGAATCACGGTGCCGCGGATGTCGTCGATTTCACGATTGATTAGGTAGGCTCGCTGGCGTTTGTCCTGCGCCTGTTTGATCAGGTGATGACTGAGCAGCATTTCGTTGAACGTGCTGGCGACTTCGGCCACGAAGATGACGTACCCATAGTATTGATAGGGTTGATGCTTGGCCGAATGCCAGGTGTGCATCGAGTGCCCTGCCTCGTGGGCCAGCGTGAAGACGTCGTTGAAGACCTCGTCCTTGTAGTTCATCAAGATGTACGGCCAGCCTTCGTAACTGCCGCTGCTGAAGGCCCCGCTGTTCTTGCCTTGATTGGGATAGCGATCGCACCAGCGGCCCAGCAACCCTTCTTCCAGCACACTGCAGTATTCGGTCCCCAGCGGCTGGAGCGATTCCATCACGAGCTTGACGGCCTGATTCCAGGTCCGCTTCACTTCCAAGTCGCTAAGGATGGGGACATAGGTGTCGTAATGATGGATGTCCTTGAGCTTCATCTTCCGCCGACGAACATCGTAATAGTGATGCACGGCCGGCAGTTGCTTGCGAACGGAAGCGATCAGATTGTCATACACGCTGGCGGGAATGTTGTCGGGAAAGAGCGAGCCGGCGCGGGCACTCGCAAAGCCGCGGACCTTGGCGTAGTAGACGTCCTTTTGAATGGAGCCATTGAGAGTCGCCGCCAGCGTGTTTTCGTGCCCTTTGAATTGTGCGTAATACTGTTGAAAGGCGGCTTTGCGAACTTTGCGGTCGGGCGAGACGAGCAACTTCATGAAGGTCGAGTTGGAAAGCTCGACCTGCTGCCCCTTCTCATCTTTCACATCGCCAAACTTAAGATCGGCATCGAGCAACTGACGAAAGGCCGCATTGGCAGCACCGGCCATCTCGCCTTGCATCGCGAGGATTTCTTCTTCGCGCAGCGTGAGTGTGTAGGGCTTGAAGCGGATGATCCGCTCGAGCACTAGCTTCCAGGCTTTCAACTCTTTGGCGGCCAGATATTCGTTCAGCTTGGCTTCAGGCAGCGCGAGCAGCTCCGGGCGGATGTACGACGCCGCCTGCGATGCTTTGGAAGCGAGGTTTTGAAACTTCGCCATCATGGCTTGGGCCGCGTTGTCGGTTTGATCTTCGGTAGCGCGGAGATGCGCATAGCCGCCGACGTTCTCGCCCAAGCGGTCGAACTCCGCATCAAACTTAAAACAAGCCGCGACAGTCTTGGCGCCCTCGCCCAGTTTGCCGCGGAATTTCTCGAAGCCGGAGATCATCTTTTCCAGCTTCTTGAACTGCTGTTCCCAATCCTGCTCGCTTTTGCAAAGGGTGGAGAGATCCCAAGTATCGCCCGGCTTGACATCGGATCGCTTGGGGAGACGCAAAACTTTATTCATGGCTGGTGATGCAGGAAAAGATGTTGGGAACAGGAATCGCGCTCGCGCGAGCCAGCGACTGACAAACCTAGCAAGAGTTGCCGGTTTTTGAAAGCGGCGGACGAGGTTCAGTCGGCCGAAAGAAGTTGCAATTGGCCGATGCTGAGCAACAGCGTTAGTCGACCTCCCGCCCGTTCGCTTTGGGTGTCGTACAGCTCTTGCAGTTCCGCCAACTGCTGCTGAAGACCGCCATCGGTTTGAAACAATTGTTCGAGCAAGGCAGCGGAATCCGGATCGCCATGGGCATCGATCCGGCCAGCGTCGTTAATGCGCAGAGTAAGTTCGCTATCAACACGCAGACCCAGCGATTGAAGCTTGTCGTGCAGGGTGGACTGCAACTTTTCCAGCAGCGAGCCGAGCTGCGATTGCTCAGACTCGGACGATGCCTTGCCAGAGACCTCGGGTGTTTGATCGCCCGAGAGCAACGCAGCAAACGAACCTCCCGCCGCCTGCAAGCCTTGCCCGATTCGCGCGGCGGCGGCACTGCCCAGCGAGGCAGCGGCGGTGGCGATGGGCAGGAAGTAGAGGGGCGACGTCATGCGGTTCTTATCGTCGCTAGCGGGGAATCGTGCTGAGGCAAACTCCGCGGGTTAGGTAGATCGTGCCGGCGGTTTGCCCAGCTTCTCTTGCTGTCATTGCCAGCAGGCTCTACAAGTCGCCGCCATGGCTGATTCCTTCTCGTCTCCGCAACATGAACCCGCGCTCGCCCACGCTGCGCGGCGGGTTCGGGGTGAGTTCTATACTCCCGTGGAAGTGGCCGATTGGATCACGCGCGAAACTTATGGCCCGCTGTTGAATGACTGGACCGGCGAGACACCACCACCGCGGGTTCTTGATCCCGCCTGTGGCGCCGGCGTGTTCTTGCAATCGGCCTGTCGGTTGTTGCGGGAACGATGTCAGCAGTTGGGAATGAATGAGGCGCAACAGCAGGACTACTCCATCGCTGCGATCCACGGCATCGACATCAGTGCCGACGCGGTTCGCACCGCGCGACAACAGCTTACCTTTCTCCCTGCTACAAACATCCAACAGGCGGATGCGCTCACTGCAAACATCCCCGGCCAGTTCGACGCCATCATCGGCAATCCGCCCTACGTCAGCATTCGTGAACTGGCCCGCAGCCATTCGCCGCAGCAAGTTGAGTTGCTCCGCCAGCGCTTTCACACCGCGCGCGGCAACTTTGATTTGTACGTCCTGTTCATCGAACGGGCGCTCGAACTGCTGCGGCCTGGAGGACGACTCGGCTTCATCGTGCCAAACAAATGGGCCACGCTCGACTATGCGCGCGGTTTGCGAGAGTTGTTGCTACGAGAGACGACATTGGAACAGGTTGTGGATCTCTCTTCGCTCAAGGTCTTTCCGCAAGCGTGTACTTATCCGCAGATCATCGTGCTGCGTCATCAGCCGGCTGCGACGACTCATCGGCTGCGAGTTTGTCAGGTTGAGGATTTTGCTGCACTGCAATTCACGCGAGCGAGTCCATCAACACGCCCGATTGAGCAAGCGTCGCTCGACTCCCGCGCATTCGTGTTCGGTGACGACATCAACGTGGAGCAGCGCGTGCCTACTATTGAACTGGAATCACTCGCCAGTTTGCACAGCGGCGCTTCGGGCTATTCCGCCAATCGGCTAGCGGCGCAGTTGCAGGAGTTTGATGAAATGCCCGCGAAACGAAGAGGCGAAGCAGCGGACTTCATTGTCAGCGGCAATATCGACCGTTATGAAATCAAGCTCGGCCAGGTGAAGTTTCTGAAACAGAAATGGCAACGCCCCTGTTTGGGCTGGGACTCGCCGCAGTTAACGGCCGACAAGGCACGCCTTTATCGAGAGCCAAAAATTGTCATCAGCGGGATGAGCCGTCGGCTCGAAGCCGCTTATGACCAGCAGGGCTGTGCGCTGGGCGTGCAAGTTTATGCGGCGCGGGAACTGCAAGTCGATCCGTTTTACTTGCTGGGCCTGCTCAACTCGAAGCTCCTCAGCTTCCTGTTCCGCGAACGCTTTGCGGCCAAACGTTTGGCAGGGGGTTATTTGGCAGTGAACAAAGGACAGCTTGCCCAATTGCCCATTCGGATTGTGAATGGCGATGATCCGGCGGCGGTCAAATTGCAGCAACAAATCAGTAATCTGGCGAGACGATTGCAGTCTGCTTACTCAGTCGTCATCGATCAACAGTTGGATGACTTTGTTCATGAGTTGTATCAACTCTCGGACAGCGAACGCCAGCGCGTTGATCAGTCCTTCGCCCCCTTGAAGAGCGCAACCAAAGCTCGCCGGGCCGCGTGAACTTGGAGAAACAGTTGCACCCCGACGTGCCAGCGATATATTCACGGCAGCACCCGCCCGACCTCTCTTGCTGGAGCCTGCTGCCATGCTGCGTCGTTTTTCAAGTCGAAGCCTTGTTCGAATCTTGCTTTCGATGCTCTTGCTCGGTCTATTTGTTTCACGAAATGAATCGGCGGAGCCAGATGTACTCCCGGGAACCAAGCCGCTGGAGTTGCAAGGCGATATCGCGGCGACAATGGTCGAAGGAGTGGATCGATTTCTGCTTCGCGAGCTGAAGGAAGCGCCGCTGAAGAGAGAGACTTTGTGGAAACGAGACCTGAGTTCAACGGCCGCGTATTTCAAGTCGGTAGAGCCACAACGCAAACGACTAGCTAACATCCTGGGCGTACGCGATTCACGCCAGGCGTTTGAATCGCCCGAGCTGATCGCCACCACCCAACAGAGCGCATTGGTCGCGCGCGGCAAGAATTACGACGTCTTCGCCGTCCGTTGGCCGACGGTTCGCGAGGTTCAAGCCGAAGGGTTGTTGCTCGTTCCGACTGGTGCGAAGCCCATTGCCGACGTGATTGCCATTCCCTCCGCGGAACAAACGCCAGAACAACTTTGCGGCCTTCTTGAAGGAGTGCCAGTCAATTCGCAATATGCCCGGCTGCTCGCGCAGAGTGGTTGCCGCGTGCTGGTGCCGGCGATCATCAGCCGGCGGATGCAGAAGCGTTCGTTCGGCGGCGGCGACCGCGGGCCGAATCTGACGGATCGCGAATTCGTCTATCGCCCGGCCTTTGAACTGGGTCGGCATGTTCTCGGATATGAAGTGCAGCAAGTGCTGGGCGGCGTGGATTGGTTCATTCGCGACGCGGGCCAGGACGATCCGAAGATTGGGGTGATCGGTTACGGTGATGGCGGGCAACTTGCACTTTATGCCGCGGCTCTTGACCAGCGGATCGATGCCGTGTGCGTCAGCGGTTACTTCGGCCCCCGCGAAGGGCTGTGGCAAGAACCGCTCGACCGCAATGTGCATGGCCTGGTTGAGCAATTCGGTGATGCCGATATCGCGAGCTTAATCCTGCCACGGGCGCTGGTGATCGATAGCTCGCCGGGACCGGCCGTGAAGTTGCCAAGTGAAGGTGGCGGTCCCGCCGATTATCAATATCCTGCGCCAACTGCGATTAAGGCGGAATTGAACAAGCTGATCTCGCTCGCCAACCTCTTGCCGATTGAAGACAAGCAGTTCGCGTCCAGCAATATTGTCGCCACGGAGCAACCGGCCAAGTCGTTCTGCGATCTACAGATTCTGCTCGCGTTCTTAGGCGAATTGACCGGACCTCAAACGGGCTTGAACAGCTATCCGTCATTGCCTGAGAAGTTGGGACCGTTATCCGACTCGGTTGCCCGTCAGGCGCGCCTGGTGAAGCAGTTAATCGATGATACGCAAGCGCTGCTACAAGACAGTGCAGCGGTTCGCGCCGAATACATGAAGCCGCTGTATGCCTCCAAAACCCTCGCTGAATATAAAACCAAAGTCGAGAGTTATCGCGAACAGTTTGCCACGCAGATCATCGGCCAGTTTGATCACAATTTGTTGCCGGCGCAGCCGCGATCGCGCAAGACTTATGACAACGAAAAGTGGACCGGGTATGAAGTTTCGCTCGATGTTTTTCCGGATGTTTTTGCTTACGGCGTGCTGTTAATCCCAAAAGACATCAAACCGGGAGAGCGCCGGCCCGTGGTGGTTTGCCAGCATGGTTTGGAAGGACGGCCGGCGGATATCATCCAAGGCGATCATTACGCCTATCACGATTTCGCCGCCAAGCTATGCGAGCGCGGCTTCATCACGTTCGCGCCGCAGAACCTGTATATCGGCAAAGACAAATTCCGCACGCTGCAGCGGAAGGCGAATCCACTGGGCAAGACGCTGTTCTCGATCATCGTGCCGCAGCATCAGCAGGTTTGCAATTGGCTGAAAGAGCTGCCGATGGTCGATAAAGACCGCATCGCGTTTTACGGCCTATCGTATGGCGGCAAAAGCGCGATGCGCATTCCGCCGCTGGTGCCCGATTATTGCCTCTCGATCTGCTCAGCGGACTTCAATGAATGGGTGAGCAAGAATGCCTCGACCCGCTTGCCGTTCAGCTATGTCTGGACGGGCGAGTATGAAATCTTTGAGTTCGATCTGGGCGGCACGTTCAACTACAGCGAGATGGCCGCCCTCATCTGCCCCCGCCCCTTCATGGTCGAACGGGGCCACACCGATGGTGTGTCCACCGACGAATGGGTGGCCCATGAATACGCCAAGGTTTTTTACAACTACAGCCAGCGCCTGAAAATCGGCGACCGCTGCGAACTGGAAGTTTTCGACGGCCCGCATACGATCAATGGCAAGGGGACGTATGAGTTCTTGAAGAAACACTTGAACTGGCCGGGTAAATAGGAATCCGCAATGGAATGGATCGGGCTGGGCATCTTGATCTGCCTCGGGCTGCTGTTTTTCATGCCCGACGTGCTGCTACTTCCGGTGGGCTATGCTTTCGCCGGGATGATGGAGCCATCACCGTCGCGTCGTCTAGTTAGTTGCGGGATTGCCCTCGCGCTGTTCGGACCAACGCTCATCTTGGCGCTGCTGTTCCTCGGCGGGCTGTTGCAATGGTTGGGTTTGTCCTGGCCGGCGAGAGGTTGCGGAATTGCTGCGGTGCTGCTGTTTCTCGCGTGGGTGATTGCGGGCATTGTGGTCGGCATTGCCAAGTCCCGATTTGCGGTTCGTAACGCGGATTCTTCTTCAACTGAACGTACGGTTTCGAAGGATAAGGCATGATGGCTGTTGATGGATGGGAGACGGAGGAGGAGCGAGACGAATGGACCGTTCCCCGCGGAACACGTCGGATCGCATTTTGGGATACGGAACGCTTTCAAGCAGTGCGTTGGGGGCCTGAGGGCAGTTGCCGCTTTGACAACAGCGGTGGATTGCTTCCGTAACCGCGTTCTCCTGGCGCGGAACAACATCACACTTTCGCCTCGGACGAGTGGCGAACTTGAGATAGAATGCAAACATGGAATCCGCAGGGCAAAGTCCGAATTCTCTCCCTCCATCTTTGCTGGAATACTGGGAGATTCAGTACGGTCCGGAGTGGTTTGCTGCGGTGCACCAAACGCTGCAACAGCGCTTTGAAGAATCCGCCAAGCTCTTGTCAAACTACCTGGCCTTAGGAGGTTCGCTTGATCCCGAACCAGATTTGCAAAGTCCTTTCTACGATTCAGAAACATCAAGTACGCGCCCTGTTGATGGGGGGACAGGCCTGCGTGCTGTACGGATCAGGGATGTTTAGCCGGGACGTCGATTTTGCAATTCTCGCCAGCGACGCCCATTTGAAGCAACTGCGGATTGCAATGGAGGAGTTGCAGGCCGAGGTCATTGCGGTGCCTCCCTTTGAGCGGCAATATCTCGAAGCGGGATTGGCCGTCCATTTTCGCTGCCACCATCCTGAGGCCGAAGACCTCCGAGTCGACGTCATGGCGAAAATGCGCGGCGTAGCAGATTTCGAACAGGTTTGGGGCCGAAGAACGTCCGCTGTGCTGCCCGATGGAACTCTGGTGGAGATCATGTCCATTGCTGATTTGATCACAGCCAAAAAAACGCAGCGCGACAAGGATTGGCCGATGATCACGCGGATTATCGATGCTCATTACAAGGAGAATTGCGATACACCGACTGCGGAGCGAATACTGTTTTGGCTAACGGAAAGCCGATCGCCGGAGACTCTCATGGCTGCAACGATTCGTTTTCCTCTCGAAGCCCGACAGGCAGCTGTGGTTCGGCCCGCTGTTGAAGCTGCTTTGCGCGGCGATCTGATTGGCGCCGCGGCTTTACTGAAGAGCGAGGAAGCCCACGAGCGTGAAGCTGATCGATTGTATTGGGCCCCCTTGCGAGCCCGTCTCAATCAATTACGGCGTGAGCGGCGCGATAGCTAGTTCACATCCCTTACAACTTCTTCCCCGCCGCATCCGTCCCATACAACAGCCGCGCCAAGAACTCCCGGTCGTTCCAGCCCGTTTGATCTTTCCCGCCCATTGCCACGAGAATGCCGTCGGCCTGACGCACGACAACCAGTTTCAGTTGCCGGCTGATCCACAGCCGTTGATTGCCGGCACCCGCGGCGAAGACGAGATCAGGCACGCGGAGTTCGTCTTTGCCGGTGGGATTGCGGAAGCGGGCGAGTGCGGGGACCATGGCTTCGCGAGTGTTGCCGGCGCCGGTCGCTAGCCAGAACGTCAATCCATAGGACGGGTTCACGGTGCCCGGTTTAAAGCATTCGTCGAGTAACTTCTGCGGCACGATTTCTTTCCCATTCCAGGTGCCGCCGCCGCGAATGAGCTCGCCGAACTTCGCCCATTCCGTCGCCGTCAGCGAGGCGCCGGAAGGCAAGTGAATCTGGCCATCGGTCCCCTTCCGCCAACTGCCGACTTGCAGGTTGATCGGCTTGAGGATGCGGCGCTGTAGATAATCGTAGGTGGTTTCGTTGTTCGTTTTCAGTTTGCGGGTCAACACTTCGCCGAAGGTTTGAAAGGGAGACGGGCCATATTGAAAGCGTTTTCCCGGCTCAAATTTGAACTCAGTCACCGCAGCATCGGCATAGGTGGGAACGCGGCCAATCTGCCCGCCGCCCATGCCGCTGGTCAGGCTCAGGAGTTGCCGCAGCGTCACATCGGCCTTCTGCTTGTCGTCCTTCCATTCGGTGATCGTCTCGCTGACCTTTTCATCCCAGGAAGCGATCAGTTTGTCTTGAATCGCGGCCGCCATCAGCACGCCGCAAAAGCTCTTCGTGCCGCTGGCGAGCTCATGTGCCCGGTCCTTCCGCCCGCTGTTGGGATAATCGGCAAATGCCTCCTTGCCATCCACTCGCACCAAGAGGCTGATCCCCTTCGTCGATGCGTTATACTCGGCCGCCAACTTGTGATGCGCGGCGTTCGTCGGATCGGCCATCGGCTCGGCGGCGAGCAGACTGCGTCCGCACCGAGCGACGAAGCCGATAGCCAGGATTAAGACGCACAAACGACGTGTAGGTAGCCAAGAATTCATGACGGAAGCTCTCGCAAGGGATGGTTCGATATTCATTCAACCCGCCGCAGGCTCAGCGGGTTTCGCCAATATAGTCGTTAGAGCGGCCGCAGGAAGCAAACTAGGCCGCAGCGCTCACCTCGTCAAATCCGCGACAGGCTGTTATCAGGTTGATAGCAATTCCAGCTTGACCATAGTTTAACTTCATCCGCCTTATGAAACCGTCGAAGGAATATTAAAGCTGTTGGCAGTCGGCTGATTGCCGGGCCTAAGTGCAGGCTGTCTCTCATCTTTGCCGGTTTGGCCCGAGTCTCAATGTCCTATTCGTCCGTACGCCACAGACACTTAGACTGGCACGCCGCCTGCTTAGGCATGGAAGTTGCTTTATCCTCGGCTGCGTGGTCGAATGACTGCGGTTGGCTTCGGATTCTCAAAAGGAGGATGACATGACAGTTCATCCGACGATGCGCGGGACGTGGTCAATCGTTTTCAGCCTGACCTTCGTCTGTGGAACCTGGGGTCTCGTTCAAGGCCAAGGCGAACTGCCGCCGGAGATAGATTCCGCCGGCGTGCAAACGCTGACCCGCGGACCGGTGAACGAAGCCTTCGCGAGCCCCACCGTCGCCGATCCCACGCCTGGCATGATCGTGCCGAAGCAACCACCGGCAGACATCAAAGAAACGCCCCCCGAATATCAGCCGGAAGGCCAGAATGTGCAATGGTTCCCTGGCTACTGGGCTTGGGACGAAGACCGCGACGACTTCATTTGGATCAGTGGCGTGTGGCGCGATCCGCCGCCGGGCAAGCGCTGGGTGCCGGGCTACTGGGCCCAAGTGACTGGCGGTTTTCAGTGGGTCGCCGGTTTCTGGATCGACGAGCAAGTGGAAGAGATGCAATATCTCAAGCCGCCGCCGCAATCGCTGGAGCAAGGCCCCTCGGTCGCCTCGCCTGGCGACAACTACTTTTACATTCCGGGCAATTGGATTTACGCGAACAATGACTATCGCTGGTCGGGCGGCTATTGGGCACCGTATCGCGAGAACTGGGTTTATGTGCAGCCCCACTGGGTCTGGACGCCGCGGGGCTGCATCTATGTGAGCGGTTACTACGACTGGCGGTTGCCGAGCCGCGGGCAGATCTTCGCGCCGGTCTATTTTAATCCTGTTGTCTATCAACGACCCGCGTACTACTACACGCCACGGTGCGTCATCAATACCAGCAACTTGTTCGTCCACCTCTGGGTCCGCGATTCCTACAGCCATTATTACTTTGGCAATTATTATGGTCAGACCTATTCGAATCGCCAATTCACGCCCTGGTGCAACTACAACAGCCAGCCGCGATGCTACGATCCGCTCCTGTCCTATTGCAACGTCCACTACCATCAACAGGGGGTGAACTATTCGGGCCGGATGCAGAGTTGGCACACGCATTATGCGAACAACTCGCACGCCAACGAGCGGCCACCAAACACCTGGCGCGACCAGGTGGAATACGATCGAAACTATCGTGGCCCGCAAGCCGGAAAGGCTCGTCCCACGCATCTCGCCCAGGATTTGCAGGACGTGATCAAAACACCGGAACGGAATTGGAAACGACAAGATGTGGCCGCGAAGAATTTGAACAAGAGTTCCATCGACCAGATCAAGCAGTTGCACAAACTGCGGCTCGATCAAGAGAAGGTCAGCCTCGTGAGCCTGGATGCGCCGGGACGTGATGCACCGGGACGTGGTTTGCCGGGAACGACTCGACCCGAAAATCGCGACCCAGTCGTTAAGCCAGGCGTGCGGCCAGGAATCAATCTGTCCCCCCAGGGCGAAGTTGTGGCTGCTCAGGAAGCGCTGAAGGGAAAAATCCAGCTTCCCAAAACTCACACGCATTCTCACAAGCCGAAAGTCGAGGTGCCAGACGCGCCCGAAAGAAACATTGTTTCGCGGCCGACGATCAATCGCCCCGATGGGCTGGGCAGCAAGCCGCTCAACAACTTGGACCAGCCTGGGTCGCTCGATAATCCGGCGCGTGTGCCAGGCCTGCGTAATCCTGAAGCGCGCAATCCCGACCTGCGAGACCCTGATCTCCGTAAACCAGCCGCCATCGTGGGACCGAAACCGTTACAGGCAACGGACGACGTAAACCCGCTCAGCAGGCCTACCACGCGGCCGCAAGTGGGAACTAAGCGTCCTTCGCTTTCGCCACCTCAGAACTCATTGCCGGGTAACGATCCGTCGGGCAATATTACAAGCAGCAATCTGCCGGACGTGAGGCCCATAGATAAGCCCACTGGTAAGTCCTTCGACCCGAAATCGTTGACAGGTCGCGATCCTGTCGCGCCGACCAGGCCCAATCTGGGAGGCGGCAACGGTTCGACCACTTCGTCGGTGCAGCAAAAGCTGGAAGCCATCCGCCAGCAGCAACAAGATGCAGTGAACAAGGCCCGCAATCCTGTCAGCGATCCCGTGGGGCCGAAGCTCAATCCGAATCTCGGCGGCAGGAACTATCGCACGAATGAACTGCCGAAAGTCAATGTTCCGGCGATGGAAGCGCCCCCGCGTGAAACTCCGCGGAACCTGGGGCAGAGCGGAGCGAGCTCAGCCGTCGAGAGTCGCTTGCGGGACTTGCAGAGCCGGAACAGTCAGCCGCGTGGCAACCTGGGTGGCAATGTGCAACCGAAAGTCGAGCAACCCAGAGTCATTCAGCCGAGAATCGAAGTCTCGCCTCGCGGCGTGACTCCCAGCATTTCACCGCGGTCGTTTACGCCCGCCCCGCAGCCGAAGGTTGCCAAGCCGATGGTGGAGCGCGCGCCCATGCAACGACCCGCAGTGCAAGTTCCGAAAATACAGCCGCCGCAAATTCAGCCGCGGAATAACCCTGTTCCGCGCTCCAATCCGCAGCCAGAAGCGGGCGGCAATGGCGCCGAGAAGAAGCGTGGTCGCTAAGCGGGGCTCTGCTGAGTAGGATGCTCTGCATGGCAACGTTCACGCATCACATTTTCGTCTGCTGCAATCAACGCAAAAAAGATTCCGGCCGCGGCTCTTGCGATCCCGAGGGGGACGAGGAGCTGAAGTCGTCCTTCAAAAAGGAATTGGAGAAGCGAGGCCTCAAGACGCAGGTGCGAGCCAACGAAGCGGGCTGTCTCGATCAATGCGAGCTCGGCCCCGTGATCGTCATCTACCCGCAGGCCATCTGGTATGGCGGCGTCCGCCTGAAAGACGTGCCGCGGATTGTGGAAGAGACGATCGTCAACGGCCGCGTGCTGCCCGACTTGCTCATTCCGGCTGAGAAGCTGAACTGCAAGAAGAAGTAGGGCCCTACTTCTTGTCCTTCGCGGCCAACCGATTGAGCCGCCGCTCACGTGCGATCAGCATCAGCCACCAGAACTCGACAAAGCCCAGCGTGCAGACGAACACGATCAGCCCCCGCAGCAGCGCGTGATTGCCGCCGAACAAAAACGCGCCCAGGCCGAGCAGCGCACCCCAGGTGAGCAGGCCCCCCATGATCCAGGGAATCCAGCGACGCATTTCGTTCACGGGCTGATTTGTCATTCGCTGTTCGTTCCATAGAAGGCTTGGGCGGCGAGGTCCGTTCGCTCGCGCACTCGATTCACAATAGCATCGACTTCCGCATCGACCAGGGGCGAAACGTAACTCTCCGTCGGTTTGCGAGCGATTGTGTAGATCTGAATCAAGCTCAGCTTACCACCCGCGGCAGTGATCTCATTCAACCGTTCGCAAAACGCTTCGACCTCGGCACTGGGGGGCGCCTCGCCCGCAACGCGCATGAACAGTGACTGAATCACGAGCGGCCGAATTCTCGCCGCCGCGGTGATGTTGTCCAGTATCTGCTGGAACGAAATCGGCGTCCGGTCGATCAGCTTGAAATACTCGGCCGTCCCGGCTTCGAGCTTGGCCCAGATCTCGCCGTTGTTTTGATCGAGTGTCTCCAAGCCTCGCTGCACATGCGCGCGGTGGAACATGCTGGCGTTGGTGATCAGCACGAGTTTCACTGCGGGCAGTTCGTGCTTCCGCTTGAGTTCCGCGACGGCGGCGATCACTTCATCAAAGTTGCGATGTGTCGTTGGTTCGCCATCGCCAGAAAAGGCGATGTCGTTCAGTCTTCTTAACTGAAGCGGAGTGTGGCCGAACTTCTCGGTCTCATACAACTGCCCACTGGTCACCAGCTCCAAAAAGTAATCGAGTTCGGTGAGCAGCCGCGGCAGTTCGATGAACTGCGTATCACTAGTCGTCGTGCGATCGACCTGGCAATAGATGCAGTCGAAGTTGCAAACCTTGTCGGGGTTGAGATTCACCCCCAGCGAAATGCCCCCGCTGCGGCGGCTCAGAACGGGATAGACAAACTTGCTCTCCGCAAAGCGGCGCTCGTGCTGGGTGTGTAATACGTCGAGGGACATTTCTGCTTCTTGTTCCCTCTCCTCGGTACTCCGGGGAGAGGGTTAGGGTGAGGGGTCTTAAGGTGGCAACGTCGAACGCAGCACAGCCCCTCACCCCGGCCCTCTCCCCATGTACATGAGGCGAGGGAGTAGGAATTAGAACTTCTTCAACTGCGAAAACTCATCCAGCATGACAGTCGTCAACTCGCCACTCTCACGCCGAATTACCAGCACGTCGCTGAAGACCTTGTCATCCGCATTCCGGCGGAAGTGCAAACTATGCCGCCGCCGCTCCTTGCGCACCACCTGACCTATCGTCGTCGTGTGCCACTTCCGAAAGCCCACCTTCACCTCATGGTCAAGTTGCACCCGGTCGCCCGGCTGCAGGTCGGCGAATAGTTCGAGCATTTCGGTTTGTGACATTGGTTCATCCAGTGAAGACAGACGATGACCACCAATTGCAATCATAACCCCCTTTCGCCAACGGCGTGAGGGGCGACTTGCGATCCGCTTGAAAGCGATTTCCTTAGCAGCAACCACAAGTGATACAATTGGCGAATGCAACCGGTCGTCGCCGAACTCTATCGCGTCTTGAAGCCGTATCGGCTGGGTGACGACTTTGCTGGCTGCGAATGCTGTGTCCCGGCGCGCAACTCGAAGTATCTGGCATCGGTGCCGCTGCAAGAGTTGACGGTTGCGGACCTAAATCGCTATGCCTTCAAGGCGATGACCACCTGGGGCCGCGAGCGGCACTTTAAACACTTCTTGCCGCGATTGCTGGAACTGGCGCTGGATGCTTTCCTTGAATTTGAGAATCCTGAGACCTTGTTGGGAAAGCTGACTTACGCCAAATGGCAGGAGTGGCCGCGGCCGGAACAAGATGCCATTGCAGGCTATCTTGATGCCTATTGGCAGCAGCAGCTCAATTACCCAGTATCTTTTCCAGGGGACGAGCGAATCAAAGTTGTGATTGCTAGTCTCGCCGAAGCGACAGTTTCGTTAGCTCCGTTTCTTAGGGCTTGGGCGACGTCATGCTGTGAAAATGCTGTTTGGCATCTTGCCCAACTGATCGACGAGACCGCTGATGAAATCATGACCAAACGAACAGTTCGTCTCTGGGGCGAATCAAGCGTTCACGGTGGTGAACTGGCGACGTGGCTTGCCTCGCCGGCGCCCGAGCGGATATTGCGACCCAATCGGCAGGCAATCCTAACTTCATTTCCGCTGCTCGATGCGCAACTCGATGGCATTCGAGCAGCGGTCTCCAGCCTTTAGTGTGCCGGGCTGGGAGTGGCTGTCGGCGGATAGAGATAGGCCGCATCGATGGGCGTTCCCGCGATTGAAGTGCCGTCGAAGTCGCGCGCTCTTGGCAATGGATAGTGATCGCGAATCCGCATTACTTCCGTCGACAACGGGTCCGTGGAGTAAATCAGCTTGACTTTCAGCTTGTCCAACCAGCGATACTGGCGCTCGGCAAATAGTCGCTGAATTTCCTTGTAGCCATCGATGAGAGTTCCGGGGCCGTACTTTGCAGTAGCAAGAAACAGGGTCCAATCATCGTGGTCAGCGAGCTTCAGCCAAAAAAGTGCGTCAACAGGCACAATTTCCGAGAAGTCGCGGGCCAATTCCTCGGCTGCGTCGATTTGTTCCCTTACCAGTAATTCTTGACCCATGTTAAAACTCCATCCGGAACGTCGATGACCGCACGAAACAACTCCTCCGCCGCGGTCTGAGTATTGATCTGATAACGGCTGGCTTCGGTCCAGCCGCGGGCCACCTGCCAATTCAACTCTAACTGCGAGTTGGCTCCCATCGCAACACCGAAGTTGGCATCCAGTCCACCCTTCTTCGTCAGGAGTTCTAGGTCATGTGTCCAACATTGTTCTGCGAACTTCTTGTCCTCGAAAATGACCCCTGTCCGTTCAATATGAGCCAAAATGCAGGACTTGAGGGCACACTCAAGTGCGTATCCTGTCAAGTAATACGCACCGGACCAACGCGAAGTCGCCAGGAGTGCCCGGGCGTCTTCGACACGTTCATTCGACAGATGTTGAAGGTTGGCTCGATTCAATTATACCCTCCGAGCCAAACTTAAAAATGCCATTCGCAATCAACTTCTAGCATCTACCTGGTTCACTCGCTCAAACCAATGGGTTCAAGCTATGCTGCTTACACTTCCTTCGCATTAATCCAAGTCATCAGCTTCCTCAATCGGCGGCCGACGTCTTCGAGTTGCGAAGCCTTCTCTTGGCGGCGGGTGGCTTTGAAGCCGGGGGCACCGGCTTTGTTTTCTAGAATCCACTCGCGGGCGAATTGGCCGGACTGGATTTCCTTGAGGATCTTCTTCATCTCCTTGCGGGTCTCGTCGGTGACAATCCGCGGGCCGCGGGTGTAGTCGCCGTATTCAGCCGTGTTGCTGATGCTGTACCGCATGTAGCTGAGGCCGCCCTGATAGAGCAGGTCCACGATCAGCTTCAGTTCGTGCATGCACTCGAAGTAGGCCATTTCGGGTTGATAGCCGGCTTCGACCAGCGTTTGAAAACCAGCCTTCACCAGCTCGCTCACGCCGCCGCAAAGGACGACTTGCTCGCCGAACAGGTCGGTCTCGGTTTCTTCGGCGATGGTGGTTTGAATCACGCCGCCACGGGTGCCGCCGATGCCCTTCGCATAAGCCAAGCCGATCTTGGTCGTCTCCGGTTTCGCGCCGGGACCAACAGCGATCAAGCAGGGGACGCCGCCCCCTTTTTCAAACTCACTGCGGACCAGATGCCCCGGACCTTTCGGCGCAACGAGTAAAGTATCGATGCCAGCGGGCGGTTCGACCTGCCCGAAGTGCAGATTGAAACCGTGCGAGCACATCAAGATCGCGCCTGGTTTCAAATTCGGCTTGATCTCGGCCTTGAATACGTCAGCTTGAATTTCATCGGGCAGCAGAATGTTCACCACATCGGCTTGCTTGGTGGCATCCGCGGCCGACATGGGCTTGAAGCCATGTTTGATGGCCAGGTCGTAGTTCGGGCCGCCGGGACGCTGGCCGATAATCACGGTCACGCCGCTGTCGCGAAGGTTCTGAGCCTGAGCGTGGCCCTGCGAACCATAGCCAATGATGGCCACCGTCTTGCCCTTGAGGTGGCTGAGATCGGCGTCGTTGTCGTAGTAAATCGTGGCGGGCATGAGTTAGCTTTCTGGTGTTCGAGAGGGATGGGGAGCCGGCTGAAGCCGGAACTCCAGCGGTTACAAATTATCCTGCGAGGCAACTTCGCGA
>JAYTUF010000745.1:0-16500 GCA_043744755.1 Anatilimnocola sp. | reverse complement strand
GCGTTCCGTCTGGTGATGATAGGTGTTGAGCGCCCGGCCCAGCGCGGCTTCCATTTCGGCCGTCGAATAATTCTGGAACACGAAGCCGGTGGCCCGTTGCTGCCAGAGATTGTCGTCGTTGGCGTCGGCGACGGTGTCTTTCAAACCGCCGGTCGCGCGCACGACGGGGACCGTGCCGTACTTGAGGCTGTAAAGTTGATTCAAGCCGCAGGGTTCGTAACGGCTGGGCATCAGGAAAATGTCACTGCCGGCTTCGATGCGATGGGACAGGCCCTCATTGAAATCGAGTCGCAGGCCGACGCGGTGAGGAAACTCGCGGGCGAGATTGGCTAGTAGTTCGTGATACTGCGGTTCTCCCGTGCCGAGAATCGCCCATTGCACGTCGACATCGCGGACCCAGCGGTGCATCAGCTCCGCAACGAGGTCCCAGCCCTTTTGATCGGCGAGGCGACCGACGAGACCGATCAGCGGCGTTCGCGGCGAGATCGGCAGACCAAGTTCGCTTTGCAGGGCCGACTTGCAAGCGCCTTTGCCCGATTGCCAATTCGAGACGTCATACTTGTAAGGCAAGTGCGGGTCCGTCGCGGGATTCCACTCGGCATCATGCACGCCGTTGACGATGCCGCTGAGCACGTCGCGCCGGCCTTGCAGCATCCCTTCCAAGCCGCAGCCGAGCGGGTCGCTTTGAATCTCCTGGGCATAGGTCGGGCTGACGGTGTTGATGCCGTCCGCGAACGCGATGCCCGTCTTCAGCAGGTTCAGCTTGCCGTAGAACTCCATCTGGTGCCAGTTGAAGAACTTCCAATCGAGACCCGTGAGGAGCATGTCCCAATGCCAGAAGATGCCCTGATAGGCCAGGTTGTGAATGGTGAGCAGCGAGCCGATGGTCTCGTAGCCGTGGCAATGGGCATATTCGATGTGCAGATAGGCGGGGATCAGGCTGGTTTGCCAATCGTGGCAGTGGACGACCTCAACTTCCAACTTGAGCATGCGGATGGCTTCAAGCGCGGCGCGGCAAAAGAAGGCGAATCGCTCGCAGTTGTCTTTGTAGTCATCCCCTTTGAGGCGATAAAGTTCGGGGCGGTCGAAGTAATCGTCTTGCTCAATGAAGTAGATGGGCACATCGGAATCGGGCAACGTGCCGCGAAGCAGCCGGCCGCGGACGATCTTGTTGCCGATCGGAATATCGAATTTGAGGTTCAGTGGCTCGATGCCACTGTGCCCTTTGACCTGGCGATAGGCGGGCATCATCACGGCGACCTGGTGGCCGAGTTTACTGAGTTCAATGGGCAGGGAGCCGCAGACATCGGCCAGCCCGCCCGTCTTGGCAAACGGGACCACCTCGCTGCTGACAAACAGAATGTTCACCGTCGGCTCCCCAACTCGCCTCATCCCATCCCTGCTGGTTGACCGCCAACTGGGCGCATCAAGTTTATAGCCTGTAGTCTGAGAACAGGCCAGCGACTCAGTCTTACAAAGCCCCCATTTTCGCTGATTGCTCCCTGTTGGAAGGACTGGAACGGTTTTGCGGTTATCGTGAAGGATTGGCAAATGCCGGGAAGTTGGATGAGGATGGTGAACTCAGAGCTGGCGGTAGGGCACCAACTCAAGGTGGGAGCTGTGATTTCCGTAGCTGAATTCGCCAGAATTCAGAAGACGTCGCGCAGACGGAATTCTGGCGAATTCCGCTACAGAGTTTGTTAGAATCCAGGCTGCGCGTGCGAAACGAAAGGCGGAGGAGCGAGCTGACCCATGGCAATCGACCTGCAAGATACCGCCCGGCAGCATTTTGACCGCATCCACCGGGCCGCGCTCGTTCTGAGCGGCAACCCTTGGGATGCCGACGACCTGGCCCAGGAAACGTTTCTCGTACTTTCCCGCCAAGCTGATTCCTTTGAAGGTCGCAGTAGTTTGTATACCTGGCTGTATGGCATCCTGCTGAACTTGGAACGCCGCGAGCGCCGGCGGATTGGGATGCGGCGGAAGAAACTGCAGGTGCTGTGGGACACCGAACCAACGGAAGAACGTTCGACGCCGGGGGCGGATGTACCCGCCGAAGTGAGCGAATGGAAGAAGAGCCTGTGGGCTCGCGTGGCTCGGTTGCCTGATGGACAGCGGCAGTCGCTGGTGCTGCGGTTCAGCGAAGGGCTGCGATACGAAGAGATCGCCGAGATTCTGGCCTGCCCGCTGGGCACGGTGAAGTCGCGGATTTTTCATGGCCTGGCCGCGTTGCGTAAACTTTTGGAATTAGAAGGGGAAGAAGCCCGGCAGTTGCCCGCTTTTCCCGCCGAGGACCTCTCGCATGTCATTTAAGTTGGATTTCAATCACGACGACTTGCCCCTGCCGGCGGATGCCATCGACGGGGATCTCCCCGCCGATTTTGAAGCGCTCGGCGAGCAATTGCAGGCGGATGCAGCGCGACTCTCGAGCGTTTATCCCGCCTGCCGGCCGCCGCTGGAGCTGATCGATGCTTTGGGCGCGGTCCCGAGTCGTCGGTGGCTCAGCCGAACCGTTGTGGCCCGACTATCGACTGCCGCCGCCTTGGTGCTGGTCGCTGGTCTGATTGGATTTGCTGTTTCACCGGTTTGGTTGCCGAGCGGAGTTACTGAACGGGCTGTCCCGCCGAAGTTGTCTACGCCAATTGCTGCTATTCCTGCCGCTGCTGAGTCTGTAGAAATGACTTTTCCTTCGTCACCGTTGTCTTTTGGGAACCCAGACTTACTGCCGATTTCCTATCGTCCCGCCGTCCTCGAATTTAACGGCCCCGAGCTTGAAGGCCTGCTCGACCTATGGAACGAGCAACCACGGGCTGCGGCCACCATTTCGTTTTAACCTTTAGTTTTTTGCGTCGGTTAACCGTATGAAACAACGATAACTATTAGCTACCAATTTTAGAGATAGTCCGGCTTTTTGAGTGCATTTGAATCGATCCCGGAGGGATCAAAGCCATTAGCCCCAGGTTGAGCGTAGCGACACCTGGGGTACCTAAGGCATATTCCATCCCCCGATCCCGAAGGGATCGCAGCCTAATGGCGCTGCGATCCCTTCGGGATCGAGAAATCGTTTCCCCGTTTTCCCCGGGTATCGGCTAACGCCTCAACCCGGGGCTAATGGCTGCGAACCCTTCGGGTTCAGGACAGTGCAAAAGCCGGACAGTCTCTTTAGCCCGTTGACATAATGGCAATCGATGCGGTGAGTGAATTCTGAATTTGTGTCATTTAGCCAACACGTGTTTTGTATCATGCGTTGCCTCCTTTCCAGTTTGGTTTTGTTGCTCGCAATACTTGCGGCACCGTTGGCTCGTGCGCAAGATGCACCCGCGGGCGATTGGAAAGAAACCGCCAAGCGATTGCAACAGTCGATTGTCACCGTGCGGATTCGCAGGGCTGATACGATGCCGGCAGGTGAAGGTCCGGCGGCCGCGGATGCAGTCAAAGAAGCTTCCGTCACCGTCTGCACCGGCTTCTGCGTTTCGCCGAACAAGATCATCACGGCAACGCTCGCCGCGACCGACGACCGCATTCGCTTAACACTAGCCGGCGGCCTGCAATGCGACGCTCGCTTGCTGGCCGTTGATGAATACTCCGGATTATCTTTGCTGGGCTGCGAAGGCAAGCAGTTGACCACGCTTCCGCTCGCCGCCGAGCAACCGATGGTGGGTGAATACGTGATGGCCGGCGCTGCCTGGGGCGTGGACCGGCCGATTGTTTCGCTCGGCATCATCGGCGCGACGGATCGCACGCTCACGGGCCTGCTCGTGCCGCCGCTGTTGCAATGCGACTTGCGAACGGTCGAAACTTCCAGCGGTTCGCCGCTTGCCAATCATCAGGCGGAAGTCGTCGGCGTGGTGATGGCCGTGGAAGAAGCCGAAGCCCGTCGCGGCTGGACTTATGCCATTCCCGCGACGCACATCCGCCGGTTGCTGCGCAGCGTCGAATCTGCCTCGAAAGGCCCGGGAAATAACGCCGAGCAGAAGAATCCGCCGGTGGTCGTCCTCAAGCGCCGCCGGCCGATTGTCGGCATGGTGCTCGAAGGGAACGAAGAGACAGTCCTGGTGCAGCGCATCACCGCGGGGGGACCGGCGGAGAAAGCAGGCCTGAAGGTGGGCGACCGTGTGATTGCTGCCGATGGCGTGGCGATTCGGTCCGCCTATCAAGCCGTTCTCCCTACGCTTTACAAGCAGCCTGGCGATACCATCCGCTATCGTGTGCAGCGCGAGTCGGACGAGAAGGATTTCGAAGTGATCCTCGGCGGCGGCGTCGAACTGCCCAAGCTTTCGCAGAACGATCTCGGCCAACTGTTCCTCCCCCGCGTCGAAGTCGGCCGGGGTCCAGGCGGTAACTACTTCGCCCAATCGGGTCGCGGTCACATTCGCGAAGTCGGCGCAGCGCCCTTGCCTGGCGACAAAGATGTTCCCGTCGCTCCCACTGCGGAACAGAAAATCGATCTCCTGATCAAATCCTTGGAGCGGTATCAGGCCGTCATCGAGTTGCAGCAAAAAGAAATCAAGGGCCTGCGAGATGAACTGAAAAAGAAGTAAACCCAAGGATTTACTACTTTCAGTTGATTTGCTCTCCCCGCGGGCGTAACATCAGCCTGACTTATGCCTCGCTTGGCCCGAGGATTTCTGCCATGCCTGCCGATGATTCAGGCAACATTACACCCGCGGACGCGAACTCTGGCGTGACTATTGATGTCGCCCAGCCTGCGTTGCTGCGCGGAGGAGTGGAACGCATTCTGCCGTGGCTTGCTTCGCTCGCGGTGAATCTGACGTTGCTGATCCTGCTCGCTCTGTTGTCCGTTTCAGGGATGCTTGAGCAACTGCGAATTCCTCTGGAAGTCTCGGCCTTGTTCAATTCGGAGTCGGAACCGGCGGCGATTGATCTTCCCGAAATCGGCGCTGCCTCATCCGAATCGGCGACCACGAGCGAACTGGAGATCCCGCAAACCGATTCTCCTGACGACCCCCGGCCGAACGATACCGCCATCGAGGACCTGAATCCGGATTTGCTGCGGTCGTTCTCTCAAGAGACGAGCCCGACGGGACTCAACACATCGCTCTTAGAAAAACCTGTCGGTCGCAAATCCCGACCGGGAATCTTGGGCTTGCCCAATTCCGCCGAGCTGGCCACGCTCGTGCCGACGACGACCGCGCGCGGCCCGCTCTTGGAGCATGAATTGAAAGAACGCACCTCCTTGCGTGACGTAGCCCTCGATGTGGGCGATGAAATTCGCGACAAGCTCAGCAAAGACAGCTTGCTGGTCGTCTGGCTGATGGATGCCTCGATTAGCATGGTCGATAATCGGCAAGAACTGGCCGCCCATCTCGACATCTTCTATGCGAACCTGGAACAGCAGACAGCGGCAGCGAAGGGACAGAAAAAGAAGCTGCTCATGAACTCGGTTGTCGCCTTCGGCAATGGGGCGCAGGGAATTTCGGCCCCTTATCGCGTGCCGACCAAGGCCACCATGGCCATGCGCCAGATGGGGGTCGATCCCAGCGGCGTGGAAACCACTTGCCAGGCGATTGTCTGGACCGTGATGCAGGCGCGGGCGAATTGGAGCGAGCACCGGGGCCAATTGATGATCGTGGTTTTCACGGATGAATCGGGCGACGACCTGGGACTGCTCGAAGAGACGATTGAAGTCTGCCGCATGTATAAGGCCAGCGTGTCCATCATCGGCCCCTCTGCCATCCTGGGAACGGACGAAGGCTTTCACCGTTGGAAGCATCCGCAAGTTGCCCTGCCGTTTTGGTTGCCAGTGGTGAAAGGGCCGGATACGGCGCTGCCCGAACGCTTGCGGCTGCCTTATTGGTGGAGCACCGAGAATCTGCGCACTCGACTGAACCTCCCGCCACAAGCAATGGAGTTTCCGACCGACCGGGAGATTGCTGCCGAGTGGAAAGCCAAACTGCCAGCCTGGGCTCAAGGGGCCGAAGTGAATCCTGCCGATTATTTCGCCGGATCGTATTCAGGCCGTGAACTGCTGAACCTCAATTCAGGCTTTCCTCCCTGGGGCCTCATGCGCCTCGCGCGCGAAACGGGCGGCACGTATACGATGTTCGACCGGCACGGCGATCGCGGTCCGTTCCGCCTGAGCCTGATGCGCCCTTATGCACCCGACTATCGTTCGTTGCCCGAGATTGTCGAAGAGCTCCGCTATCATCCGATGCGGGTCGCCATTCTCAACTCCGCGATCTTGACGCGCAAGTACGCGCCGCGCACGACGCCGAGCATCGGCTTTTGGCGTGGTCATGTGGAGCCGGAACAGTTCCGTGTCTATTGCAACAAGGAATTCCCCCGCTGCGATGTGCAAGCGGATGAAACCGCGAAGATGATCGAGGTGGCATTGGCCGGCTTCGGCGCGAACGGCATGGAAGCCGAATATGAACGGGAGAACTCGCCGCGGTGGCAGGCCTGGTACGACCTGGTTGTGGGCCGACTACTATTGCAGAGCGTGCGGTTTGCCGAGTATCGCATGACGCTGCGACTGCTCGACGATCCGCGCATCTTTCCGAACAAGGCGAATCAGATCAACCTCTTTCCTTTCGCGACGATCCGGGCGGGAGAGTTGAGTTTTATGCGCGCGATCGAAGGGCAACGTCTGCTACAGCGTTGCCTCGATAAGAATCCGGGCACACCCTGGGCCTTCCTCGCGGCGCGTGAACTCGAGCATCCGCTGAGCGTCGATTTCAACTGGCGCTACATTCCGCCGCCGCCACCTTCTCCGCCGAGCATGCCTGGTCCACCCGGTTCGCCCGCGCCGCAGATCATCTTGCCGAATCTGTGAGCCACTTTTCGTCCACCTGATATCCGAACTGCGCAGCTTGACGAGCATGTTGACGAAGTTGCTCTTCGTTCAAGCCGCGGATGCGAGCGGCTTCAGCCAGCGTGAAACCCGCGGTGAGGATTCGCCACGTCCAGTAATAATCGGGAAGGGAATCATCGCCGTTGGCGGCGAAGGAATTGCTCGTAGTCTGGGGTCGGGAGTCTTTCGCGAGTGAAGTCTGTGCCATTGGAATAGATGTTTCTGGCGAAAGACGGAGGGCCTCGGTTTCGCTAGGTTCGCTCCGAACCACCTTGGGCGCGGCAATCGCAGGAGTAGCCGTGCGCACAAACGGCCCTGTCGCCGCCAGTCGCTCCAGCAACTCTCGTTCGACAGGCAGTGCGTGGGTCAGCGGCACTTGCCCCCGCATCACGGCTTCGCCTTCTTCGGTGATTTCAATCATCGGCCGGCCCCGTTCAAGTTCGTTTTGAGTTAACAAGCGGAGCTTGAGCAGACCATCGACAATTGCCGTCACCTCCGGCTGCCGCAGCGATTGCAACAAGCCGAAGGTGCTCAGCTTGGTTAGTCCGAATCTCGTGACTTCTTTGGAAGTGGACCCGCAGAGCATCCGCACCAGCAGTCCTTTGCCGAAGCGACCGTTCATCCGCGCGGCGCCGCTGAGCGTTATTCGGACGGCTTCGACCACATGCGGATGCTGCGCGACCGGGGTGTGACTGCCGCCGGCACCAGCGCCGACATTGCGCACGCCGCCGCAGTTGTCGCACAGGCCGCAATTGCCGGGGCTAGGATCGCCGAAGTAATCGAGCACCGCCCGCTGCCGGCAGCCCCGGGTCTCGGCATAGTCGATCATCAGTTCAAGCTTTTCATACTCGGCCTTCTTGCGGCGATTGATCTCGGCGAAGTCGATGCCGAGTGCGTCGAACGGCTTGTCGCGCTCCAGCATGTGAATCGCCCGTCCCCGAAATGGCGGCACATAGCTGAAGGCCTGCAGCTTGTTCAGTTCCTTCAGCGCGCGATTGACGGCGGAGACATCCATCTCCGCGGCCTTCGCGATCGCATCAGCCCGCATGAAGACCCGTTCACCACGGACATCTCCCATGAACCGCTCGATCGTCTGCAGCACCTTCCGCGGGTTCTTCGCTTCCTTCGCCAGCAAATCGACGAGCGTGGGAAGATCGCTATCGATCCGCACCGCGCCCATGTTTTGCCGCGAATCGAGCCGTTCGATCGCGCCACACTTCTCGAGGATTTTCTCGCAAGCGCTCACCCCTTCGCCGGCAATGGGCAGGTTGAGCGTTTCCTTAATCTGCTGCAGCGTCTGCTCAATCGGGTCTTCATTGAGCGAGCGCAGATAGTCGTAAACTTCTTCAACAATATCAGGCGGAGGATAGGAGCTTTCAATGAAGAACTCTTGAATCTTGCGGTCGACAAAACTGTACAACAGCACGCACCGCGACCGCTCGCCATCCCGTCCCGCGCGGCCGGCCTCCTGGTAATAAGCCTCCAAGCTGCCGGGGATGTTGTAATGGACGACGAACCGCAGGTCGCGCTTGTCGATGCCCATGCCGAAAGCATTCGTCGCCACGATGATGTTGACGCGGTCGGCCATGAAAGCCTCTTGCACGCGGCGGCGTTCGTCCGGCGCCAGGCCCGCGTGATAGAAGGCGACTTTACGCTTGACACCCTCATTTCCGAGCATCTCGACCAACTCGCCACACCGCTTGCGAGTTGCGGCATAGATGATTCCCGCGCCGGGCGTTTGCTCAAGGAACTCGAGCAGTTCCCGCGACTTGTCCGCCTGGCTATGCGCGGTGACCACTTCAAAATGCAGATTCGTCCGCGCGAAGCCAGTGATGAACGTTTGCGGATCGCGGAGCTGCAACTGCTGCAGCACGTCGGCCCTGACGACGGGCGTCGCGGTTGCCGTCAGCGCGATGGTCGGCGGACTACCGATCCGTTGCCGCAACAGCCCCAGCCGGGCATAGTCAGGCCGGAAATCGTGCCCCCATTCGCTGATGCAATGCGCTTCATCGACCGCCAGCAGTTCGACTTTCGTTGACCGCAGCTTTTCGATGAATAGCGAGTTCCGCAATCGTTCCGGCGCGATATAGACCAGCCGATAATCGCCGGCGGCCATCCGGTCCATCCGCTCGCGTTGCTCAGGCAGCGTGAGCGAACTGTTGATATAGGTCGCTGAAATTCCCAGCGATGTCAGCGCATCGACCTGATCCTTCATCAGGGCAATTAGCGGCGAAACAACCAGCGTTAAGCCAGGCCGAGCAATGGCCGGTAATTGGTAACAGAGGCTCTTACCGCCCCCCGTCGGCATGATGCACAAGCAATCCTGCCGCGCGAAGACCGCGCGGATCACCTCCTGCTGCCCGGGCCGAAACGCGCGCAGTCCGAAAGGGGTCAGGTGCTCGTCGAGATTGATTTCCGCCGCTTCCATCCACGAATTGTAGCGGCAAACTTACGGAGCCCTTAGCCGATTAAACTTTGTTTCCAACACTGCAGCGGTGGGATTGTTAAACTTTCCTAATCGCGGGTCAAAATGCGAGCCGCAGTAGGTGTTTCACTCACGGCCCAGCCCCCGATTGACCCTGCGGAAAGTGGGCGATACGATCAAAAACGCGCAAGCCCCGGATGCCGGGTTTTCTTTTGCAGGGGGCTTGTGATAAGATTCACAAAGTCCGCACGGAGAATCGCAACCGCTTGGAATTTCTGGGGTTATGGAACTCAAGCTGCTCCCCATTTTGCTGTTCGCTGCCGCCGCCGTCGGCCTTTCGCTCGCCATGCTGGGCCTGGGTTCGCTGTTTGGACCGAAGCGGAACTCGGCCGTCAAGCGGATGCCGTATGAGAGCGGCATGGACCCGATTCACGACGCGCACAAGAAGTTCGATGTCCGGTTTCATCTGGTCGCCATTGCGTTTTTGATCTTCGATGTCGAACTCCTCTTCCTCTATCCCTGGGCGGTCGCCAGCCGGAATCCGGCCGGTCTCGATGCCTCGCTTGAAATGGCGAACCGATCGGGCGCGAATCTCTCGCGGGGGCTGATCTTTGCCGAAGCGATGGTCTTTATCGCCCTGCTGGCTGTCGGTTTGGTCTATGCCTGGCGGAAAGGGGTGTTTCAATGGCGCTAAACCATTCATCTGGCGTGCAACCGGCGGCGGATGTGCCGGAGAATGTAGTCGTCACCAAGCTCGATGAGCTCGCCAGTTGGTGCCGCAAGAACAGCCTGTGGCCGATGCCGTTTGCCACGGCCTGCTGCGGCATTGAACTGATGGCCACCGGCGCGAGCAAGCACGACCTGGCCCGCTTTGGAGCGGAAGTCTTTCGCTTCAGCCCGCGGCAATGCGACCTGATGATCGTCGCCGGCCGCGTGGCCATGAAAATGCTCCCCGTGCTGCAACGCATCTGGCAGCAGATGCACGAACCCAAGTGGTGCATCTCGATGGGAGCCTGTGCCTCGACCGGCGGCGTATTCGATACCTATGCCGTCGTGCAAGGGATCGACCGCTTCATCCCCGTCGATATGTACGTCCCCGGTTGCCCGCCGCGGCCCGAGCAACTCATTCAAGCCATCATCGACTTGCAGGACCAGATTCAACGGGAAGGGACCATCGGCGGCGCGGAGTTCGAAACCATCGAACGCCAGGCACGAAAGCGGGCGTTGCAAGAATTGCCCATGTACGGGCAGACGGCGTATTTTCATCCGGAATCAACTCTCGCCCCACGTAACCCCAAACACTAAACACGTCCCCATGCCAACCACCCCCGAAACAATCACCGCAATGGCAGGCCGCTTCGGCCAGGAGCGGGTCAGTTCGTTTCGTGGCGAGACGCGCGTGGTGGTGCCGCGGGCGGAGTTGCTGGCAACGATGCGGATGTTGAAAGATGCCCGCGATTTCGACCTGCTGGTCGAAGTGACCTGCGTCGATTATTTGAACTTTCGTGATGCCGCCGATCGGTTCGGACTTGTCTATTTACTAGCCAACACCATCACCAACGAACGACTGACAATCCGCGTCATGCTCAACGAACCGGATTTGAAAGTCGATTCGCTGTGCGTGTTATGGAACGGCGCGAATTGGCTGGAGCGGGAAGTGTATGACATGTTCGGCATTGAGTTTGTCGGCCATCCGGATCTACGCCGGATTCTGATGCCCGAGGAGTTCACTTCGTTCCCGCTGCGCAAAGACTATCCCATGCAAGGCCGCGGCGAGCGGCATAATTTTCCTGTGCTTACACGAAATCAAGCCTAATCCAGCTTCAGCCCCTCACCCCAACCCTCTCCCCGGAGTACCGAGGAGAGGGAGTAATTCAAATACATGTCCATCGCTTCGCTAGATAGACCGACATCCAGCCAGCAGGACTACCTGTGGACGCTGAACTTTGGCCCGCAACATCCGGCCACGCACACCACGCTGCGCATTGTGCTCAAGCTGGACGGCGAACGGGTGGTCGATGCGATGCCGGACATCGGTTTTTTGCACAGCGGGTTTGAGAAGCTGGGCGAGCATCTCGATTACAACCAGTACGTGACGATCACTGACCGGATGAACTACATCTCGCCGGTCGCCAACAACGTGGCCTGGCACGGGGCGGTCGAAAAGCTGCTGGGCATCGAGATCACCAACCGCTGCAAGTACATCCGCGTCATTGTTTCGGAACTGGCCCGCATCAGCGACCACTTGCTCAGCACCGGCGCGATGGGTCTCGATACCGGCGCGTTCACGTTCTTCCTATATGCCTTCTATCAGCGCGAAGTCATTTACGACATTTTTGAAACGCTCTCCGGCCAGCGGTTTCATCCCAGCCTGACCCGCGTCGGCGGCTTGTCGCAGGACTTTACGCCGCTCGTGATCGAAAAGATCCGCAAGTTTTTGAAGACGTTCCCCGATACGCTCAACGACATGGAACGGCTGCTCAACCGCAACCGCATCTACGTCGATCGGACGAAGGGCGTCGGCATCCTCACGAAGGAAGAAGCGACCAACTGGAGCGCGACCGGCCCCATCGCTCGCGCCAGCGGCGTGACTCGCGATCTGCGTAAGGACGAGCCTTACCTGGCCTATGCCGATTTCGATTTCAACGTCTGCTGTGCCAAGGCCGGCGATTGCTTCGCGCGGTATTACGTCCGACTGGCGGAGATGAAGGAAAGCCTGAAGATCATACAACAAGCGTTGGAAAACCTGCCCGCGGGGGCGATCAACGTCGGCGTTGATGAACGGACGACGCTGCCGACGAAGCAGCAGGTCTATCAAACCATCGAAGGGACAATCACGCACTTTGAACTGATGATGTCGAATCGCGGGTTCACGGTGCCCAACGAAGAAACATACGCCGCCAACGAGTCACCCAATGGCGAGCTCGGTTTTTATGTCGCCGGCGATGGGAGCAATGTCGCCTATCGCGCCCGCTGCCGGCCGCCATCGTACATTCACTTCGCGCTGTTCCCCAAGCTCATCCGCGGTCACACTTTGTCCGACGTGGTCGCCGTGCTCGGCAGCTTGAATATAATCGCCGCGGAACTGGACCGGTAAACACCATGGCTAACCGCATCCTCACCGACGAAATGATCGAAGCGATCCGCGCGTTTATCCCGCGGTATCCCTCGAAGCAGGCGGTTACGCTGCCGGCTTTGCATATCGTCAATGAACGGTTGCGGTATGTGCCGCGGCAGGCGGTGGTCGAGATCGCGCAGATTTTGGAGTTGCATCCGGCCGAAGTGCAAGACACGCTCACGTTTTATGGGTACTTCAAGCAAGACGCACCGGCCGGCAAGTGCCGCGTCTGGGTCTGTCGCTCGATCTCGTGTGCTTTACGCGGGGCCGATGAACTGTTGGAGCATTTAGAACACAAGCTGCATGTAAAGGCGGGGCAGACAACGCCCGATGGCCGGATTTCGCTGGAATATGCCGAGTGCCTGGGGGCCTGCGAACATGCCCCCTGCATTTTGGCCAATGACGATTTGCATCAGAGTGTTTCGCAAGATCAAGCCGAGCAGCTCGTGGCGGCGGTGAAATAGGTAGACCATGCCCGAATTCGAACCAGTCCTGCTCGCCAACGTCGGCAAACCCGATAGCTGGACCCGCCACGCCTATGAAGCGACCGGCGGCTACGAAGCCGTCCGCAAAGTCATCGGCAAGATGGCTCCCAAGGAAGCGGCTGAAACGGTGAAGGCCAGCGGACTGCGGGGCCGCGGCGGCGCGGGGTTTCCCACGGGCCTCAAGTGGACGTTCCTGCCGCAGAATCATCCGGGGCCGATCTACTTCTGTCTCAATGCCGACGAAAGCGAGCCGGGCACCTTCAACAACCGCGTGCTGATGGAAGAAGATCCGCACCAGGTGCTCGAAGGGGTGATGATCAGTTGCTACGCGACGAATTCCAAGACTGCTTACTACTACATGCGGTGCGAGTATCCGCTGGCCTACAAGCGAACCTTGGCCGCGATTCAGGAATGCTACGACGCCGGCTATCTCGGCAAGAACATTTTCGGCACCGACTATTCGCTCGATATCTTTCTGCATCGCGGGGCCGGCGCTTACATTTGCGGTGAAGAGACCGGCCTGATCGAAAGCTTGGAAGGCAAGCGCGCCTGGCCGCGAATCAAGCCGCCGTTCCCTGCGGTCGAAGGCGCTTTTCGCAAGCCGACGGTCGTCAACAATGTCGAGACCGCCGCCTGCGTGAAGCATATTTTCGATCGCGGCATCGAGTGGTTCAAATCGATCGGCGTCCCGCCCGATCCCAACAACCCGCGCGACGCAGGCAGCTATGGCCCCAAGCTCTATTGCCTCAGCGGGCACATCAACAAGCCCGGCTGTTACGAAGCGCCACTGGGGATCACCGTCACCGAACTGATCGACAAATACGGCGGCGGCATCTGGAAGAATCGCAAAGCGAAGGCCTGCATCCCCGGCGGCATCAGCATGGGTCTGCTCAAGGCCGATGAGTTCCACTGCCCGCTCGACTTCAACGGGCCGGGAAAGTTTGGTTGTCTTGGCCTGGGCACGGCGGCGGTCGTGGTGATGGATGAGACCGTGCAGATGGTCGATTACCTACTCAACAGTTGCCGGTTTTTCTCGCACGAAAGCTGTGGCCAATGCACGCCCTGCCGGGAAGGGACGAGCTGGGCCACGAAGCTGATGACGCGGATCAAAGCGGGCAAGGGCCGGCTGAAGGACCTCGAACTGCTCGCCGAAATCGGCGACACGATTGGCATCATGCCCGGCACGACGATCTGCGGCCTGGCCGACGGCGCCGCCTGGCCTTTGAAGAACTGCCTGAAGAAGTATCGCGGAGAATTGGAAGAAACCATCAAGCGCACGAACCCCGATGGCTGGGCCGAAACGCAACCGGTGCGAGCGCTGGAGCTCTTAAGTTTGCACTAAAACCGTAGCGGAATTCGCCAGAATTCCGACTGCCCCACAATAGATCAGATTCACTCGCGGAACCATCAGAAGTCTGGCGACTTCTGCTACTTTCAGATTTGCTTTATGCCAGTTGTCATCGTTGACGGAAAAGAAATCGAGATCGGCGCGCAGGAGCGGCTGAACGGCATTCAGGTTGCCCGCCGGGCTGGCGCGGAGATTCCGCATTACTGCTGGCATCCGGGTCTGTCGGTCGTGGCCAGTTGCCGCATGTGCCTGGTCGAAGCGGGACAGAAAGACGCCGCGACCGGCAAGATCGCGATGCAGCCACGGCTCGTCCCCGCGTGCCAGACGCCGGCCAAGGACGGCACTGTCTTTATTACAAACAGCAAGAAGGTGATCGACGCCCGCGCGATGGTGGAAGAAGACTTGCTGCTAAGGCATCCCGTTGATTGCCCGATTTGCGACAAGGCGGGCGAGTGCTCGCTGCAGGATTATCACTTCGAACATGGCCGCGAACAGCGCCGGGCCGACATTCAGCCCTTCAGCAGCCGCCGCCGCGAATTGGGCGAAACGGTCACGCTGTTCGTCGATCGCTGCGTGATGTGTACCCGCTGCGTCCGCTTCACGCGGGAGATTTCCGGCACCAGCGAACTGATGGTCATCAACCGCGGCGCTCATGAAGAGATCGACGTCTTCCGCAACGACGCCGGCGAGTTGCAATTTCCGCTCGATAACAAAATGTCGGGCAACGTCTGCGATCTGTGCCCCGTCGGCGCGCTGGGCGACAAGGACTTTCTCTACACGCAACGCGTCTGGTTCATGAAGGGCTACGACAACGTCTGCGCGGGTTGTTCCACCGGTTGCTCGATCAAGGTCGAAGAGAATCAGGACCATCTTTATCGCCTCAAGCCGCGCGAGAATGAGCACATCAACCAGTGGTGGATGTGCGATGAAGGGCGATATGGTTGGAAGCACGTTCACGATGCGGGGCGGCTGATTGATCTCCGGCGGAAGTCGGCCATCAGTAGCAACGGCGATTATTCCAATTTCGATTGGCACTTGCTTCCTGCGGAACTGAATAAGTCGCTCACCGCGGCGGGCAAGCTGGGCGTTGTGCTTTCGCCGCATCTGACGGTGGAAGAAGCGTACTTGCTGACGACCTACATCCGCGGACTGGATCCGCAGGCAGTCGTGGCGATGGGGCCGATTCCCGTCGAAGGAACTGATGAAAAGTTCAAGAATGGCTTCACCATTCATGCGGAGAAATGTCCAAATCGCCGCGGCGTGGAAGCGATCGCGGCGCATTTCGCCGGCAAGGTGATTGGCTGGGATGAGTTCTTGAAGGACCACGCCGGTTCGCTCGGCGGCGCGTGGATCAGCGGCGGATATAAGCACGATTGGAACGACGCTGTCGCGGTGCAATCGCTTGCCAAAGTGAAGACTCTCATCGTTCAGGATTGCTTCGCCTCACCGCTGTGGGATGCCGCGACCTTCCAACTTCCTGGTGGCACATTCGCCGAGCGCGACGGGTCGTACGTCAATTTCAACGACCGGCTGCAATCGTTCCGCTGGGCGGTGCGCCCGCCTTCCGGCGTGCAAGTCGAAGGGCAATTGTTTTGGCAACTGGCGGGCCGCAGTGGCTTGTATCAACCGCAGCAAGTGCTGGCGGATGTCTCCCGCGAGATCATGTTCTTCGCACCGGCGATGTCGGGCGTGGGAGAGTTGGGTGTTGATTTGCGCGTGAATCTACTGGCAGGAGCGGCCACCTAGCATGACGCTGCCAATGCTTCTCGAACCCCTGATCAAAATCGCCATCATCCTGGGCGGACTGATGACGGCGGCCGCGTATTTTGTGCTGCTCGAACGCCGCATGGCCGCCTGGGTGCAGGACCGCATCGGCCCCAACCGCGTCGGCATTCCCGGCACCAAGATCCGGTTGTTCGGTCTGGGCCAACCGCTGGCCGATGGCATCAAGTTCATCTTGAAAGAAGAATACACGCCGGCCCATGTGAACAAAGCGCTCTACGCAATCGCGCCGATTGTGATCCTCGCGGCAGCGCTCACGACCTTCGTCGTAATCCCGATGGGGAGCTTGATTCCCACGTTCAAAGTCGGCCCGGTCAACAGCGAACAACCGATCGAAATGATCGCCGCGCCGGGCATCGACGTCGGGATGATTCTCATTTTTGCGCTCTCCAGCATCGCCGTGTATGGCGTGATTCTCGGCGGCTGGTCGAGCAACAACAAATACAGCTTTCTCGGCGGTCTGCGAAGCAGCGCGCAGCTCATCGCTTATGAATTGCCGCTCAGCCTGGGCATTCTCGGCGTGGTGCTGGC
>JAYTUF010000744.1:0-4205 GCA_043744755.1 Anatilimnocola sp. | reverse complement strand
CGCGGGCCACGATGCTCGATAAAGTGCTGATTCCCGTCCCGGCTTGGGTGCTGGGAAGCTTGATCGTCGCTGCCGATATCTTTGGCGTGCAACTTGGTCCCAAAGAAGAGAATGCCAAGGTCGCCTTCGACGTGCATTTGGCCGGGGCCGCGTTCGCCGCCGGCGTTTGGGCGCTGCGGCTCAACTTTGGTCACGGCACGTGGCTCGATGCCCCCGGCCGGTGGTTGCGAAAGGCACAAAGCTGGTTCAAAGGCAGGCCCAACCTGCGCGTGCATTCCGAGCCGGCGAGCAGCAACCGCGGCGGCGATGAGGACGACGATTTGGAAGTCGAAGGCGATCGCATCTTGGCGAAAATCTCCAGCCAAGGAGACGCCAGCCTGACCGCCAAAGAGCGCCGCACCCTGGAACAATACAGCCGCCTGATGCGCGAGAAGCGAAAATAACCACGCCCGTGGGGCAAGTTACCAACTTGCCCGCAGCTATGCCTTTCGATCAACTCCCCGTCGATCGCCGCTACCAGACCTCCATCCCCGCGAACGCGAAGCCGCGTCCGGGCATCATGTGCGCCGGGTCCACGAGTAATCGCGTGGAATATTACTTGAGAGGAAAGCTGGTCGGCTGGCGAGATTGGGATGAGGAAGGTAATCTCGAATTGGAGATACCACTTCGCGATGGATTGCGGCACGGTATCGAATACACCTGGTACTTCGACGGCCTGCTGACTTCGGCGGAGCCGTATCACAAAGGCATGCCGCATGGCGTGGCCAAGCAGTGGTCGATGAGCGGCGAGTTGATCGGCACGTACAAGTTGGTCCGCGGTACAGGAATCGACCTGTGGCGCAGCTCCCTCTGCGGTAGGGACGAAGGACCGTATTACCTCAGCGAAGTTCTGTACATGAAGGATGGGACACCAGACGGCTTCCGTTGGTCGATCAATTCCGACCAGAAGTCGATTTGGTACGAAACGCATCGCTGGGAAGGTCGATTCCACGGCATCGAGCGACAATGGAACACGCAAGGCAAGCTCCGTCGCGGCTTCCCGAAGTACTTTATCGCGGGCCAGCAAGTTGACAAGCGAAAATACCTGCGAGCAACGGCAACCGATGCCACGCTACCGCCATTCCGATTGAAAGAAAACAAACCGCAGCGAACCTTCCCTAAGGAGATTCAGCGGCATTTGCTGAAGACATCGGCGAAGTGATTCCCGCGACTCGCCCGCAGCATGGCTGCAGGCTACGTCGCACGGGAGTTTAGCGGGCATTTCAAAACGACTTGGGTGCAAACGTCGTTGGCTGCGGCGAGTCCGCGGTGATGACCTTCCAACTGCTGCCGTCTTCGCGGAAGAGGGACCAATCGGGCGACTCGTAAGCGATTTTTAGTTCCGGCGTTTCGACCACTTTGCCGTCGGCGGCATGGGAGCGCATCGCGGCTTCGAGCAGGCCGCTGGCGAGCAGGGTGCGTTCGACAGGATAGGGTGATTTGCCCGTCTTGAAGAAGTCCGCGATGGCGTGGCTGAGGGCGTTGAACAAATTGAAATTGCCCCAGGGACCGTTGTAGATCGAGGTCAAAAACGGCGTGCGATCATCCGTAAGCTGACAGGCAAAGTTCCAGCGGTCGGACGATTTGCCGTGCTTGTACACGACGCTTTTCAAACCATCGACATGCGTGATCAGCAGCGCATGGTCGCCGACATCGGGATGCGGTTTGCCCGTGGGAAGGATGGGCCGCTGCTGCCGTTTCGCCCCGGCGCTCTCTTCGGCGTGCAGGGCGTTGGCGACGAGATCCCGCGGCCAGGCGTTGGTCTTGATGAGGGACGCGAAGGCCTCGCCGGAAACCAGTTGCACGCTCGCGATGCCCGTCTCACCGCCGCGGCGGGATTCGACGAACGACTCTAGCAGCTCGAAGCCGTGGAAGTCATAAACCTCCATCCCGCCGCCATGAATGCTGACGGCATATCGCAACTCGGCGCCAGCGCGCATATCGACCATCGGCCGGCGCTCGCCGAGGGGCACGCTGCTGCCGGCCATCAGCGGGATTTTCAGGTCGCGGGCTTCATCGTACATTTCCTTCGACCAATCCCAGCGATACGACAGATGCTTGTCGTTGAAGACCGGCACGAACCGCTGGCTGCGACGCATCGTCCGCACAGTCTGATCGAAGAACGGCTTGCGGGGATACATCCGCTGCCCCAGCCCGTTATCGGGATAATCCCCATGCTCGCCGATGAGCAGCACCGCGTCGCAGGCGAGCTCCCGGCCGCCGACGCAGAGCGCTTCGTCGATGGTTTTGAACAGTGGCACGCGGAAGCGCTTGGAGACCTCGCGCGTCATGTCATTGGCTGGGAATTGATCCGCATAGAACGAAACAACATCCAGTCCCAAGTCGAGCCATTCCCCGCGGAACAGGCAGCGGCCCAGCATGTTCATCAGAAAGTTGTAAGCATGAGAGCGATGCCGCAACTCCGTGAAAACCGCCGCGACCTTGATCCGCGGCTTGGCATCGGCCCCGCAAACCGGCGCGAACCAGGCAGGCGCAGTTGCCAGAGCACCCAGCGCCGCTGTTGATTGCAGAAACGCACGGCGGGGAGAACGCGAGTAGGACATCACGTTGGCTCACGAAGGAAGAAGGCTTTATCGCGAGGCCGGAGTAGGCGAAGGAACCGTAGCGGGTTCACTGTCAGCCACTGGTGCAGCACTCGAAGCTATCTTTGAAGTCTGTTTCGACCTGGGAAGAAAAAATGCCCGTCCCGATTCACGTTCTTCCCTCTGCAGACGCTCGACCAAGCCAGCCAAGGTTCCGCCCGACTCGGCCAGCAGCACTTCGCGGGTCTGCCGAATTTCTTCCAGGATTGGATTGGTCGTCATGCTAAGGTGCTCCCAAAAACTCGGCGGGCGTACAAATGAGAAGCCGGTCGTAGCCTTTACTTTTCAGCATCGCATAGACTCTTGGCAACACATGAGCGTTCGCAATGTGCCGACAATTTTGCGTCAGCAGGTATTCTACTCCAGCGACGGCGGCCACGGCTACATGCAGTGCATCGGCAGCAGCCTTCAGCGGCATCAAAGACTCTGCGAGTAGAGCATCGGCAAGTTCACGGGCTGCCAGCGAAATGGGCGCCAGTGGCAAGCCACGCAAAAGGGCAAGTCGCTCGGCGGCGGCCGTAGCGTCCCCGGCCGAAGCTTCCGAGATGACCAGTTGTGATATTACCAATTCAAACTTCGGGCGCTCTAGCGCCCACCAGTCTCGTGCCTGCTTCTGAAGAACGGAGAACTGCGGATCATTGCTCGGCCGAGCGGTCGCATGACTAATAACTGACGTTTCGACGTAGACGATCGCCATCTGAATTCCGCCAGTGAATCCTACTCGACTCAGCCATTTTATCTCCCTCTGCCTCACACCGTCTCAATATACATTCCCCGTCTTCGCCGTTCGTCGCGGCGGACGTTGTCAATCATGTTAGCGATCCGCTTCACGTCGTCGATGCCGCGGATGGTGAGCATGGGGTCGGAGGTGTCGGACGAGAGGATGCGGATGGTGCCGACGCCCAGCAGGCGTTCGATGAACGATTGATGGAATGAGACGTCGTCCACGTCGATCACTTCGATGCGGTTTGTGGTTTGACTGAAGATTCCCACTTTGTGAACAAGCCGCTGGCTGGTGAGTTCGTAGCTCATTCCGTAGCGTAAATAAAGATAATACAACACCAGCCCGCCCCAGAGCGCGATCGAGAGCAAAGCCACAAGCAGCCAAACAGCGGGCGCGGCGGGGCCAAAGAACAAGCCGGCAACGAACCCGCCGAGGGTGATGACCAAAGCCAGCAGCCAATAGCCGAGCATCGCTTTGGGCGAGAAGCCACCTTTCCAGAGATTGGTTTCCGGCTCGTCGGGCGTGTTGCCGCGCTGCTTGAGGCGGTCCATAGGCGTGCCGGCCGGCATGGGGGTCGAGTCTTTCAAGCGTTGCCCGCACTTGGCGCAGAAGAGAGCATCGTTGGGCATCTCCGTTTGACAGGCAGGGCAATTCATGGAGTCAATCCTTCTCAGAAGCAAAGCAAAGCGGAATGAGCACACGCCGCCAACCAGTCGGCCGAGGGTTATTCGTCGCGAAGCGAAGATTATAGCCGCTGGCGAATGCTGTCGGCAGCCCAAGAGCCGCGCACGAAGTAAGCGGGGGTGCTCGCTGCCAATCCCACCGCTTACTTCGTGCGC
>JAYTUF010000743.1:0-4219 GCA_043744755.1 Anatilimnocola sp. | reverse complement strand
TTATGGAGTGCGTCATGCATTCGGAAATGCGCGAGAGTAATAGTTCAATAACTTCCTGGATAGGCAAACTAGTTTCCTTTCTGTCGGCATTTGTGGTCGTGTATTCTGTACCTCCGCTCGTCGGGGCGCTCTGGCGTCTCTGGGCGAGTGCGGATGGAGGGGGCGACCGACATCTAGTGCACACCGTGTCGTACTTAATAGTCTTGGTTGCAATTGGATGTTGCGGACTTGCCGCAGGCGTTTTATTGCTATTTAAGCAGCGGCTGCTAGCGGCGTTTTTTTTGGTCCTGTCGGCTGTGATCGCCGTATTTGGCCTGCCAGACGGCTGAACTCAGGTGGGACTGGTAGTCTGGCAAGAATTTGAGCAATTACCACTAGATTGCGTTAATCGAAATGCGGACTCTGACTATGCGCACTACCTCCATTTGGGACTCGTTCGAAGATAATATTGTTCGAGAATTGGATGAGCTGGAGAACGTAGCGGCTGATTATTTGACTCAGCCGCTTCCATTCGGAGGGTTGGTAAGCCAAATTCGAGCGAATGAGCTTTCGTATTATCACTTCGACGGACTCGGAAATACATTGTCTCTTCCTATGGACAGATCACTTCTAGTGTCGGAAGCACAGCTAATTCGTTCACCTACGGAGGTGAGGGTGATTTCCAACCGTCCCCTGGCCCAGCATTGGGTGGCGCATGGGAGTTACCCACTTTCTAAGGTGATGACATGCCAGCCGTATATTATCAATGGGATGCTTTTGAGGATAAGGATCGCAAATTAAATAACTTCCCGGTTTGTTATGTGGTTTGCGGTTGAATGCGGTAGTTCCAGGCAGAGAGGATTTTGGCGGGGAGGTGGCGGATGGTTTCGAGGACGTCGGTTGCGGTCTTCAGGCCGGTTTGGTAGAGCTTATGGAGGATCGAGGCTGTCACTTCCAGGCCCGTGGCGGTGAACGTGGAGGCGATCAACCACCAAGTTCCGTTTCCAAGCGACGAACAAATTCTTCTAGCCCAACGTCGAGCGCGCGCAGAATCATCCGCAACTGAATGATATCGAGACGGGATTCGCCACGCTCCGTCTTACTGACGAACGAGAGGAGGATGTGATCTCGATCCAGGTTTTTTTTGGGACTTGCCAGACCCGCGCTGTTCGATCAATCGCAAACATCCGCTGGGCGTGATCATCGTGATTTGCATTTGCGCCACGCTCGCTGGCGCCGATGGCCCCAAGTTCATTGGCACCTGGGCGATGTCCAAGAAAGATTGGTTGATGAAAGTGTTGACGCTGCCCCACGGCGTGCCGTTGCACGACACCCTGGGGCGCAGGAGTCTGGATAACGTGCCTTCTGGTCCGGATAGGACACGGACGCTAAACCTCCGTTTATCGAAGTCCGCATCCAAGCGTTGATACGCTTCGGCTGGAATGAGCACATTGCACATATCATTTGTCGAGTCGCCGATGCAGATCGGCCCTCCTTGTTGCTCCTCCAAAGCCTGCCTCTGGTCGTCACTGAGCTTCGGGTTCAGATTGGGATTATTCGCCGCCAGCCGACGCGAGCGCCAGTTTTCTCTGCTTCATTTCCGGACGGGCTCGTGCGCAGCCGGGATATCCGGTCAGCCAGCGCGCCTTCTCCCTCGGCCCGGCCTGACCCTTTGGGTCGGTAGGATTCCGGCAGCAGTTCAAGCGTGTCCGGCGGGATGTCAAGGCGCAGGGACCGGAAGTATGCTTTCATCCACAGGTCGAAGGTCGACTTGTGGATGCCGAAGAACGCGGCGGCCTCGGCCTGCGTTGTGTCGCCCAGGCAGTAGAGCCAACGAAGCAGCTTGCCGAAAAGATCGCCGACGTTCTGGCAATGATGCGAGAAGAAAAGTGGACACCTTTCTGCGAAGCGGTAAAGCAGACTTCGATTGAGCCGTCTGAAGCAGTTGCGCGTCTCGTCCTGCGCAGCAGGCTCTCGAAAAGTCGAGCCGATGAAGTCCCGCTGTAGGTCGGCACCGCGGCTGTTAACAATCGCGTTCGACCGACGGAAACCCTGTAATGCGAAGTGCTCGGTTCACGTCTCCCGGCCGACTACCTCGGCGAGCCGGCGGCGAATGCGGGCCGTCACCGGCTCTTCCGCGGCGTGCGAGGGCGGTTCCATGCGTCGCGTCGCAGCTTCGATTGTGTGGGTCGCTCGTAAGACCTTCATCTGCTCCACTACTTCCGACATTGACAGCGGCGTCACGCACTCAGCCTCGGGCTTTGCGCTCGATAAAATCGCTTTGAGCTGGTCACGAAGCGCAATGAGCTGCGACAAATAGAATTCGTGAACAAAGAGAATCCCAACTCGCGACTGGTAATCGCGCAGTTGGGTCTGGGCAATTGCCAGATCGCGAGCGACGCGGGCGCATTCCGCGTCGTAATCTCCGACCAGGCGTTCGAGAGCATTGAGAATAGCCCTCGCTCCATGATGTTCGCGGGAGAGCGTGGACGAGCAAGTGGTTGCTCCTGAGAGGTAGACTTCCGGAGCAAAGTTTGGATAGAGCGTGATTCCAAAGCTCAGGCCGTGAAAGGAACCCAGCGGAACGTGTTGCCGCTGCGCAACGCGGTCGGGAACAAGATCCAGGTTGCGTTTGAGAACATCGACGGCTTCGTCGCGAAGGCAATGGCGCTCGCCGATCTGGATGGGAGCTTGGGTTTGCTTCGCAACGGTCTCTCGATCTGCATCGAGCTGCGACAAACGCGCCGCGAGGTCGGCAATAGTCTGAGGCAAGCGGCGCAGGCTAAGCCGCGCGAGGTACTGTTCATCGGCATGGTTCTTCTTGAGCACTGCCAATCGCTGTAGCTCCGCCTCCGCTTCGGCCAAGGTGAGCACGGCCGGATTGCCGGAGGCAATGGCTTTCACTTCGGCATAGGAAAGTTCCTGGCCGCCAATGTCCTGCGCCGTGCGGACGGCGCTCTCACCGGTCATGATCTGGGAGATGAACCGGGCCTTCGACTCCAGCGCTTGCCACATGTAGGCGTCGAAAGAGCCCTCCGTCACGTAGCGAAAGATGGATACCTGCTCGTTCTCATTCCCCTGCCGCAGGATGCGCCCCTCCCGCTGCTCAACTTCGGCCGGCTTCCAGGGAGCGTCGAGGTGGTGCAGCGCCACGAGTCGCCGCTGGACGTTCGTGCCTGTTCCCATCTTCTGAGTACTGCCCAGCAGCACTCGTACTCGGCCGCTGCGCACGCGCTCGAAGAGGCCCTGCTTCTTGGCGTCGGAATCGGCTTCACCAATGACGGCAATCTGCTCACACGGGATACCACGAGCGATTAGCTTGGCCATGACATCTTCATAGACCGAGTAACCCCACGGCGTCGGGTTGACGCCTAAATCACAAAACACAAGCTGCGTCCCGCGAGTTGCGGTGGTGCGGTGCCAGATGCCAGCAACACTTTCAGCGAGTGCATTGATCTTCGAGTCGGGAAAATCGGGAGCGTTAGCCGCCAGCATTCGAGCGTCGATGGCCAGCTTCCGTCCATCGGTTGTAATCGCCAGTGCATTATCTACCCGCGGGTCGATCCGTTCATTCCGTATTCGTTCGTAGCGCTCGACGAGTTGCTCCTGGAGTTTCCGCTGCTCCGGCGACATTGGGCAAGCAATGACCTGGGCCTTGTCCCCTTCCAGTCGCGGACGTGGCAGATCAAGCATTTCGGCCGTCTGCACGTCAGCGAAGGAGCGGAACATCTGCTGAAGTTCCGGCAGGTTAGTAAAGCGGGCGAAACGGCTCCGGCTCCGCATGGAAGCTCCGTCCGGCGTAATCTCCATGGCGTCAATCACTTCGCCGAAGGTCGCCGCCCAGGCATCGAAGTGTGCCAGGCCACGTTGCCGTAAGCCTTCGGGATCGAGATAGCGCTGCATCGTGTACATCTCCACCATCGTGTTGCTGATCGGCGTACCGGTCGCGAACGTGATGCCGTGGCCGGGATGGCGAGCGTGCAGAAAGCGGGCCTTCAGGAGCAGGTCAAATGCCCGCTGGCTGCCGCCCGTTTGAATGCCGGCAACGCGCTGCATTTTCGTGGGCGTTTCGAGGTTCTTGTAGTACTGTGCCTCGTCGACCAAGACGTGGTCGACTCCCAGTTCATCGAAGACGAGCCCATCGTCTTTTTTCCCTTCGGCCAGGAGTTCGGTGAGCCGCTCTTCCCGGGCAGCCTTGTTCTTCTCGATCGTTTTGATGAGATTGCGCTGAGCGCGGGTT
>JAYTUF010000742.1:0-4231 GCA_043744755.1 Anatilimnocola sp. | reverse complement strand
CCCTCAGCGAAGACAACCGCCTCGCCCGCTTCCTCGCCCGCCGCCCAGGCTCTCCAACCCTGCGCCGACCGAACCCCGACCACCAACAAGCAGCCTAAACCTTACAAACCCTGACATGCACCCAGTTGTTCAGTTGTTCAAAGTGATGTTGCCGAGCAGATCCGACAATCCGATGGTCAAATTGAATTGGTTGATAACCAAGGGCGACGCGTAGGGGTTGTGCGTCGCCCGCCGTCCGAAGAAGAAATTCAGTTCGCGAAATCGCGAGCAGGGATCAACGGACCGAAGTTCACAATTGATGAGTTAATCGCCAAAATTGAGACGCTGTGATTTATAAAGTCCTATTTTCGCTCGAAGCAGTCGACGACGTCGTGCGTATCACGCTGACGAGCCACGCCAAACATTCACGACAGACAAAGAAAAACGGGTTGCTCGGGGGCTTCCAGCCGGTGTCCATTTCCCGAGCAACCCATTTTGCTTATGACGGCTTACGAGCAACCCATGCTGTTGCCGCAGTTGTGGCAGAGGTAGCAGTTGCCGTTGCGGACGGTGATTGAGCCGCAGTTTTCGCAGCTCGGGGCGTCGAGTTGGAACCGGGCGAACTGTTCGTTCCGCGTGGCGGGGCCGTTGCCATCGACTTTGATCGACAGGCCGGCTCTTTCCAACATTTCGAGATCGATGACGGGCTTCGTAGCGACCTTCGTCGGGGCTGGATGCACGCCGTTGGTTCCGTTTTTCTCAACAATCTTCGCCGCGGGTGCGGCAGCTTTCACCACAGGCGCAGTAGCGACCGGTGCCGAGGCGACCGAGACCGGCGCGACGGGTTTCACATCCTCCGCTTCGCTTTGCCCAGGCAGTTCACCCCGGCTGGCTTCGCGGAAGCCGGCCAGGAACTGCATACCCATCCAGCGGAAGATGTAATCGACCACGCTCTTGGCGATGCGAATGTCCGGGTTCGTCGTGTGACCCATCGGCTCGAACCGCATGTGCGAGAATTTGTTGACGAGCGCTTCGAGCGGCACGCCGTACTGCAATGCAATCGAAATCGAAGTGCCGAAGGCATCCATCATGCCGCCGACGGTGCTGCCCTCTTTCGCCATCGTGATGAACAGCTCGCCGGGGCGGCCGTCGGGGAACATGCCGACGTTGATGTACCCTTCGTGCCCCCCGACGTTGAACTTGTGCGTGATCGATTGCCGCGTATCGGGCAAACGGTCGCGGCGCGGTTGATAGATGATCTTCTCGACGACGTCCTTCTTATCACCGTCGCTGGACGTGTTCAGCGGCTGGCTCTGCTTCGAGCCATCGCGATAGATGGCCAACGCCTTCAAATCGAGTTGCCAGCCCCAGAAGTAGCAATCGGCGATGTCCTGCGGCGTGACATCGTGCGGCATGTTGACCGTCTTGCTGATCGCTCCGCTCAAAAATGGCTGAGCCGCGGCCATCATCCGCACGTGGGCCTTCCAGTTGATGCTTCGCACGCCGCTGGCCGGCTTGAAGGCACAATCAAAGACGGACAGATGGTCGTCCGCGAGCAGCGGCGCCCCTTCGATCGTGTCGTTCTTGTCGATGTATTCGCAAATGTTGCGAATCTCGGTGTCGTCATAGCCCAGCTTGTTCAGCGCGAGCGGCACCGTGTTGTTAAGAATTTTCAACATCCCGCCGCCCGCGAGTTGCTTGTACTTGACCAGCGCGATATCGGGCTCAATGCCCGTGGTGTCGCAATCCATCATGAAGCTGATGGTGCCGGTCGGCGCGAGGACCGTCGCCTGGGCATTGCGGAAGCCGACCTTACGGCCCAGCGACAGCACTTCGTCCCACACCTGACGGGCCGCTTCTTTGAGGTTCTGCGGACCGGCATTGTTGATCTTCTCCACGGCGTCGCGATGCATCTGCATCACCCGCAGCATCGGCTCGCGATTGAGGGCATAGCCCTCGAATGGGCCCATCACGCCCGCCATCTCCGCGCTCGTCAAGTTGGCGGCGCCATGCAGCAGCGCGGTGACCGAACCGCACAGGCCATACGCGCCTTCCGAATCGTAAGCCAGGCCATCGCTCATGATCAGGCTGCCCAGGTTGGAATAGCCGAGACCAAGCGGGCGGAACATGTGGCTGTTGCGAGCGATTTCGTCGGTCGGATAGCTGGCGTGATCGACCAGAATCTCCTGGGCGATGAAATACAACCGGCAAGCGGCTTGAAAACGCTCGACCGCGAACGTGCCATCGGGCTGACGAAACTTCATCAGGTTAATGCTAGACAGATTGCAAGCCGTATCGTCGAGGAACATGTATTCGCTGCACGGATTGCTGGCATTGATCCGGCCACTGTTGGGGCAGGTGTGCCAGCGATTGATCGTGGTGTCGTATTGCACGCCGGGATCGCCGCAGTGCCAAGCACATTCGGCCATGCGGGTCAGCAGCCATTTGCCGTCCCAGGCGGGGCCTTCGGTCTTTTGATCGGTGACCCAGTGCGTCTGCCATTGCTGGCCTTGCTCGACGGCCTGCATGAACTCGTCGGTCAAGCGGACGGAAAGATTCGCGTTCTGGAACAAAATGCTGCTATAGGCTTCGCCGTTGAAGTTGGCTTCGTAGCCACCCTTCTCGATCAGCACATGGGCCTTCTTCTCTTCCTTCCACTTGCATTCGATGAATTCAAGAATGTCTGGATGCCAAATCTTGAGCGATTGCATCTTCGCCGCGCGACGAGTCTTGCCGCCGCTCTTCACCACGGCCGCGATTTGATCGTAGACCCGCATGAACGACAGCGGACCCGAAGGCTTGCCGCCGCCGGAAAGCTTTTCGCGATGCGAACGGAGCGTGGAAAGATCGGTGCCGGTGCCGCTGCCGAACTTGAAGAGCATGGCCTCGCTGGTGGCGAGTCGCATGATGGCTTCCATGTTGTCATCGACGCTTTGAATGAAGCACGCCGAGCCTTGCGGGAACTCATACGGATTGTCGGGCTGTTCGACATCCATCGTCTCCGGGTTCCAGCGCCAGTTGCAGCGCGAACCCGTCACGCCGTACAAATGATGCAGGCCAACGTTGAACCAGACGGGCGAGTTGAAGGCCCCGTGCTGATGCAGGCAGAGCCAGCTCAGTTCGCGATAGAAGTTCTCGCCATCCTCGGGCGTGGCAAAGTATCCGTCGGCAATGCCCCAATCGGCGATGGTGCGGGTCACGCGGTGAATCAGTTGACGCACGCTCCGTTCGCGTTCTTCCGTGCCGTTCTCGCCGTAGAAATACTTGCTGACGATCACATTGGTGGCGAGCTGCGTCCAGTTCTCGGGAATCTCGACGTCCTTCTGCTCGAACATCAGCTTGCCGCTCTCGTCCTTGATCTGGGCGCTGCGCAGCGTCCAAGCCACGGTGTCAAACGGGTCAGCCGCCGACGTGGGGCAGAAGAGAGGCTGAATCTCCATTCCCTTCGAGAGATCGCGGGCTGTGGCCGCGCGGGTGGAGGTTCGGGACTGCGCACGGGAACGGGGGGAAGAAACGGTCGCCATCAATTCAGCTCCTTGCTGAGAACGTGATTGGGGCCTCCCGGAATAGGGAGATCCAGCTTCATGCTACTAAACATTTGTCCAGTAAGCTATCCAAAATATCTGATCGTCCGTGGAGCCGTCGTAACTTTCCCAAAGAAGTGGCTATCTCAGCCAGGTCGTAAGAAAAGCGACCAACCCGGAAATACCCAGGGAGGAAAACTCGACGCCATACCATCCATTGTAGGTGTTACGAATGCTGCCACAACCTTTAGTGGCTGAGGGGCAGTTTACGAATCTGGGAGAGAACGTCAATCATGTCCCGTTTGGCAGTCGCAGATGCTTGTCAGCAATGGACTTCGGCCGAAAGTCGTGCGCGGTGTCAAAAGTGTGAAAGATCCTGCGGGTCAGCCTAAGTCTTTCACTGGTAGCCAGTTGGGATTTATGACGTGTTGCGATCAACTTCGGAGTCGCCAGCGCTAAATTTTCAAAATCTCTTCGCAGAATCTTCGCTGGCGCTAGCGAGCTAGCTGCCAGCGTTTCCTGTCTTTCCTAAATTGCCACTTGTCGCATCCTGGTGGACATTTACCAGGATGCGGCCAGGCCAGGAACGGTCCGATAGACTGACCAGCATGACGCCGCTTCCCCGTTCATTCTACAACCGTCCGCCGCCTCTCGTTGCGCGCGAATTGCTGGGCAAACTGCTGCTGCGGCAGACTTCGCTGGGGATCTGTGGCGGGCGAATCGTTGAG
>JAYTUF010000741.1:0-4234 GCA_043744755.1 Anatilimnocola sp. | reverse complement strand
AAGCGACTCGTCGCCGCCCGCGGGCGACGTCCCTGCGTTTTCGGAATATCAGATTCTCTCTACGAAACTTCCTGAGCAGGGGTTTCATGGGCGGTTCGTGCGACTCGATCTCCCTGGGGACAACCGTCAGTTTCCGCGATACGCGAAGGACGACACAATAAAGTACATTAACCTGTCCGAGTTCCAGGTATTTCAAAGTGACCAGAACATTGCGCTGAACAAAAAGGCCAGCGCCAGCAGCGGCGCAGGCGATAATGCTCCGGAGCGCGCGGTCGATGGGAATACGGATGGGAACGATGGCAATCATTCCTATGCACATACCTGGGACACAAGCAACCCCTGGTGGGAAGTCGATCTGGGCAGCGAGCAGGCATTTGATCGGATGGTCGTTTGGAATCGATCTGACGTCGGTCTCTACCCACGCATGAACCATTACCGTGTCCAGATCCTGGACGCGAATCGTGAGCTGGTCTACGAGCGGGTCATCGATCGAGCGCCCGCGCCGTCCACCGAGATCCGCCGAAGTGTCAACTGGTCCCAAGTTGCGGGGACCGACGCTGGTGTGTCGAACGTGAGTCAACTGACCTTCAACCTGGACAAAGATTCAGAGCCGCCGGCGCGGTTTCGAGTTTCCGCCACAGGCGAAGTGCTACTCGAGACTGCCGCTGAACGAGCCAACGACGCCGGCTGGGTCGAGATTCCAAATGCCCTAAATACGCAGCCGGGGGGCTCGTTGGCATTGGACGCACAAACGCTGGCCAAAATCGCTCAGCAGAGCAGGCTCGCCCAGGCTACGAAGATTGTCGACGCGCCACCACGCCTGGCTGCGGCTTACGAGTTGGCCGGCAAGCCGGCGGCTGCCGCCGAGCAATTTCTCCGGACGCTGGATCGAGCGCAGACCGACGCCGCACGCGAAGCGGTCTTAAAAGAATTGTCGAATTACCCCAAGGCCCTTGAGGAGTTGATTCAACAAAGGCCCGGCGATCTCCAACTTCAAGTCGCGCTGGTGCGCCGTCACGTGACAATGGGACAAAAGGAACTAGCAGCCAAGGAACCGGACGAGGCACTAATGGAGTTGCAAAAGGCGCGCGACATCTTTGAACGCTTGCTCAAGCAACACCCTGAGCCCAGGTGGACGGTGCTCCAACCGACGGAAATGAATTCCGAAGGAGGTGCCACGCTCACGTTGAAGGACGATGGCTCGGTGCTTGCGAGCGGTGAGAATCCTGACGAAGACACCTATACGCTGAAAGCTGAATCCGATTTGACCCGGATCACCGCATTCCGACTGGAAGCCCTGCCAGATTCTTCGCTCCCTAAAAATGGGCCGGGACGCTATCCTGGCAACGGCAATTTCCACTTAAACGAAATACGTGTTTTCTCCGGCGACGCGCGACTCGCACTCACCGACATTGCAGTCTCGTATGACGAAAGTTCCCAGATTCGCGGCATGATCGACGGAAAAGTGGATCGCAGGTCGGGTTGGTCCAACAATTCCAAGGCAGGCCAGACGAGCGTTGCGGTCATTGCCGCCGAGCCCGACGCCGCGACGAACGACCCGCTTAAGTTCGAACTCTATCTTTCGCGTCATATCTACAAGAAGCACGGCATCGGTCGCTTTCGACTATCGGCCACCGGCGATCCGGAATCCTTCACCGCCGCGCAGCTACGCCTTCTGATGCCACAAACGGAACTTGCGACACTCGATGCCGCGATCGGAAAAGCGTATGCCCAGCAGGGAAAAGTACACGACTCGGTGATCGCGTTTGCTCGTGCGATGGACCGATTCGAGAAGGACGAAGAACGTCAGACAATTGTCGAAACGATGAAGGACTTTCCGACGGAGCTGTCGCTTCTGGCGGAACAGCGTCCGCAGAACACGCCGCTGCAACTGGCTCTGGCCAAAAGTCTCGCTCAGGGGGGGCGGAATGCACTTGCCGAAAATCGTCAGGACGAGGCGGTGCCGCAACTGGCGAAAGCCCGGGAACTGTTCGCCAGTCTGGCTGCAAAAAATCCGGAGCCGCAATGGACCGTGCTTCAGCCAACCGAGATGAAATCCGAAATCGGCGCCAAAATGGATTTACAGGACGATGGGTCCGTCTTTGTTCATCAAGTTCAGCCCGCCAAGAACGACACCTACACGCTGGTGTTCCTTACCGAATTGAAAGGGATCAAGGGCCTGCGTCTGGAGACACTGGCCGATTCCCGTCTGCCTGGCGGCGGGCCGGGGTGGTCTTCCAATGGGAACTTCGTGCTCAGCGAATTGACACTGCATGCGGCGTCCTCGCAGACTTCTGAAGAATCTCAATCGATCGCTCTGCGGAACCCCTTAGCAGACTTTAGTCAGACAACAGGAGGGGTATACCCGATTGGAGAAGTCATCGATGGTAACGACGCCACAGGCTGGGCGGTCTTGCCAGAAGTCAACAAGAATCACACCGCAGCCTTTGAGTTGGCTGAACAAGTTGGCGACGGCCAGACAACTCGACTGACGCTCCGACTGCGCCAGAAGTTTAGCATGCAGGACCACAACATGGGCCGCTTCCGCGTGTCGGTCACGAGTGACACCAACGCTATCGAAGCCGTCCAATTCCAGCAGGACCTCAAATCCAGCGGCTTGTCGGATCTGGACGCTTCGTTTGCTAAGGCGTATGCCCAGCAGGGGCGCCCGGATGAAGCTGCGGATGCCTACGCACGTGTGTTGGATTTAGCGGTCGACCTCCAGGCCCGCGCCAAAACGATCAGCGAAGCGGCCACACATGTCGGGGTTCTGGAAAAACTCGCCGTGTTGAAAGCGGAGGATGCTCCCTTCCTGGACGCACTCGCTCGACACTATCAACGGCAGGAAGAACTCCTGCTTGCACGCGACGCTGCGATGAAGGCGCGTGCCCTTTATGAAGCAAAACTTGTCACCCAGCCGCATGATTCTAAACTCGCTGGCGCGCTCGCCGACCTGCTGTCGTGGGCGAGTCCGCAGGAGTGGACCGTACTCCAGCCGTCAGAGTTGAAATCTGCCGGAGGGGCAACACTCAAACTTCTTGAGGATGGTTCGATCCTTGCCAGCGGAAACAATGCCAGTGGTGATACCTACACCCTCGTTGCCGACGGCGATCGGAATATTTCCGTGGTGCGACTTGAGGCCTTGCCCGACGACTCCCTCCCCAACAAGGGACCGGGACGCCATCCCTCCGGAAATTTTCAACTGAAAGCCATTCGATTGTTTCGATCCGATCGGGACACGAATGAGGATCGGATACCCATTCCGTTGCAAAGTGCCGTCGCCAGCTTTGCTTATTCGGCTAACGATGCCGATGTTCGGGGAACAATCGATGAAACGCTGCAAAAGGTATGGCATGTCTGGGGTCGCTTTGGCGAACCGCATACGGCACAGTACCTGCTTCTGCAGCCAGTGGCCCTCCAGGACGGTGAAAAACTGACCATAGTACTGGAAAACAAAGGTGGCGGTGACCCACTCAACCTCGGTCGCTTCCGAATTTCGACCAGCAGCGACCCAGGCCTGTTCGACGCGGAGAAACGGCGAAATGAATTGCAGCAATACGCCTCCACATGGATGAAACTATCCGCAGCGTACCAGACGGTGGGTGAGCCCAAGAAAGCACTCGCAACGCTCAGTAGGGCGATGGAACTGGCGGCGACTGATTCCGCCAAGGTGGCGTTAGCTCAGGAGGCTGCAAGCTCTGAGGAGCTCTTCGCTCAACTGCTTGAGCAATCCCCCGACGACCAATGGCTGCGACTCGGACAAGCAAAACACCTGGGGAAGAAACTGCTCGCCGAGGGGCGGACCGCGGACGCCGTGCAAGTTCTTTCGGTAGCGATCGAGACCGCTCCCAACGACATCGACCTACTGAATCAGCGGGCCGCTGCGTACATGAAGCTCGCGCAGTGGCCGACGGCTGCGGCAGACTTCGCCCGCATTCTCGAACTGGAGAACGATAACGGCAAGCGCCGGGTGGCGGAAAGCCTCCTGGCCGAAGTGCAACTCCGGCTGGGAGATTTTCAAGTAGGAGCCAAAGGCTACTTCGACCGAATGCTACTGATTCCGGGCGATGAATGGGCACTCCGAGACGCGGCCACAGCCCAACTGCTCGCGAGCACTTCAGGCATCTCACAGGCCGTCGCCAGGCGATTTCTCGAGAAATCGGGGGCCTCAAAGAACAAGGATCTGGCGCAATGGCTCGTGCGCATTCTCGTCGCCCGGCCTGGACTGATTACG
>JAYTUF010000740.1:0-4241 GCA_043744755.1 Anatilimnocola sp. | reverse complement strand
CTTACTTCGTGCGCGGCTCTTGGTAGGTGCGCCCCATGATAACGCTGGCGGCGCGGGCCGCCCAGCAGTTGTAGGGCGGCGTGCTAGGTAGCCGAATTCGCCAGAATTCAGTCTTCCCGAGGTCTGAATTCTGGCGAATTCAGCTACAGGTCAATAAGCAGCTATTAACGGAAGCTGCGGAGCAACTTGCTGCTCATCGATTCCGGTTGGCCCAGGTTGGTGGCCTGGCTGCGAATCGGCATCAGGGCGGTGATGGGTTGCAATTCGCGTGGCACCGCATCGCCGCTCGTGCCGCTGCCGACGGGCGGCACCACTTCGTCCATGAAGGGCTTGAGCGGCGGGAAGCGCCAGGGGCTGTGATAGTCCGTCATCCGCTCGGCTTTGTACATGCCGGGCCAATGATAGGTGTACAGCGGCGGGACGGGGTAGTTGTAGCTGCCGTTGCAGCCGCAATTGAATCCGCGGTCGCGGCCCTCATAGTATTTGTGTTGATGATGCTTGCCGCAGCCGTTCTTGCCGCAACTGTTGCAACCATCAGCGGCCGAAGCCGAACCCGAAAATGATCCAAGGGAAATCACAACCGCCGCTACTACAGCGAGGGCGGACGTCAAGCACGCGCGCATGATGCGATCCTCCGCGGGGGGAAACGGTCAAATCCGTCTGCGATCAACGCGAACGGATTGAGGTGGGGGACTGACAGGTGGGAGTCAAATCGGCCTGCCGCGGTGAAACACCGCGCCGGACCGGTGACAGATTTGTATTAGATTTATCGGCGCTGGCGCATCCGAAAGTTCGCCCGATTTGACGAGAGCGCGGCTCTTGCCGAACCTGCGAATATTACCAGCCTTAGCGCTTGCACCGCTGGCAATGGCCAGGACCAGCCGATTGCATTCCCGGCAGACCTTGCGCAGAATGACCAACCTTCACCCTCTTCGATTTACTTTTGAGTGTGCCTGATGAACTCTGAAAATCTTCCCCGCCGCAACTGGTTGCAAACCGCGGGTGGTGTCGCCCTGGGCGTTGCTGCGAGCGGAGTTACTCAATTGCCAACGACCGCGGCTGCGGCTGAAAAAGTGAGCGTGCCGAAGTCGCTCCGATACTGCCTCAACATGAGCACCATTCGTGGCCAAAAACTCAGTTTGCCCGCTCAGGTCGATCTTGCTGCGAATGCGGGCTATGACTCAATTGAACCCTGGCTGGGCGAACTGCGGGCCTATGAAACGGGCGGCGGCAGCGTGCGGGACCTCGCCCAGCGGATTGCCGATCATGGCTTAAAAGTTGATAGTGCCATCGGCTTTGCGGAATGGATTGTCGATGACGATGACCGCCGCGCGAAGGGACTGGAGCAAGCCAAATCCGACATGACGCTGATCCGCAGCATCGGCGGCACGCACATCGCCGCCCCACCGGCGGGAGCGACTAAACAAATCGATCTGAATCTATACAAGGCGGCTGAGCGCTTTGCGAAGCTCGTCGAATTGGGCGTTTCGCTGGAAGTAATTCCGCAGGCCGAAGTTTGGGGCTTCTCCACCACGCTCAGCAAGTTGGGCGAGACCATGCTGGTGGCGGTCGAAAGCAAACACCCTGCCGCTTGCATCCTGCCCGATGTTTATCATCTGCACAAAGGTGGCAGCGAGTTTCACGGCCTATCGCTGATCGCCGGCTCGGCCATTCATTGTTTTCACATGAACGACTACCCCGCCGATCCGCCGCGCGCGATGATCGCCGACAAGGACCGCGTTTATCCAGGCGACGGCATCGCGCCGTTGACATCAATCCTAAAGTCGCTCTTCGCCAACGGCTTTGCGGGCACGCTCTCTTTGGAACTATTTAATCCCGAATATTGGAAGCAAGACCCGCACCTCGTCGCCAAGACTGGTTTAGAAAAGATGAAAGCAGCTGTCGCGAAGTGTGAGTGACCGACTCCCTCTCCTCGGTACGCTCGCGGTACTCCGCGGGACAACAGGGAGAGGGTTGGGGTGAGGGGTTGATCTGCAGATAGACTTTATTCGTATTTGGGTTAGACAAGGAATTTATTAATGCCCACCGTCGCCATCCTCGGCGCCAGCACCGACCGCACCAAATTCGGCAACAAGTCCGTCCGCGCGCATGTCGCCAAGGGATACACCGTCTATCCCATCAATCCCAAAGCCGCTGAAGTCGAAGGAATTGCCGCATTCGCCTCGCTTGCGGACATCCCGGAAGGGAAGCTCGACCGCGTGAGCGTCTATTTGCCCCCCAAGGTTGGCATCACCATGCTTCCACAAATCGCGGCGCGAGGCTGCGACGAGTTGTGGCTTAATCCCGGAACCGAAAGCGACGAGCTGGTCGCGGAAGCGGAGCGCCTGGGCCTGAACGTGATTCAAGCCTGCAGCATTGTGGCTGTGGGCGTTTCGCCGCATGACCTCCATTAACGAGCGAGTTTTCGTTGATGGACATTTATTACATCGGCGACGCGCCAGCCTTCATCACCAAGGATGGCTCCGAAATTCGCGAGCTGCTCGCCCATCGCAACAGTTGCCTGCGCAATCTGAGCCTCGCCGAAGCCCGCGTGGCGCCGGGGCAGACCACGCAGCCTCATTTTCATCTGCGGGCTGAAGAGATTTACTACATCCTGAGTGGACACGGCGAGATGCGAATCAACTCCGAACGTCGCGCCGTGGGACCTGGTGACGCGATTGCCATTCCGCCGGGCGCTCGGCATCAGATTCAAAATACCGGCGATAAAACGCTGCTGTTCTTGTGCTGCTGCGCCCCCGGCTATGAACACGCGGATACGGTCTTGTTAGATTCCCTCGATTTGGAAGCGCCATCGGCATGAGCAAATACTTCGTGACGAAAGCCGAATGTTCCCGGCACAGTATCTTCCCCGGCGTGTTCATCAACACCGTGGCCGGCGAGAAGACAATGATTTCCATCGTCGAACTCGAACCCCGGTCAGCCGTGCTGCCTCATCAACATCCGCACGAGCAAATGGGCCTGCTGATCAGCGGCGAGTTGACCTTTACCATCGGTGAGGAAACGCGCACGATTCAAGCCGGTGAAATGTGGCGGATTCCCGGCGGCGTCGTGCATAGCTGCATCGCGGGCGACGGACCTGCCGTGGCGATTGATGTGTTCAACCCGATCCGCGAAGACTACCGATGAATTCCGACTCCAGATCCCCCGACTCCCGATGGTGTTCCATGACGATCCGCTCCATCGCCAGCTGTTTTCTAATCCTGCTCTTGTCCCGCTTCGCCACCGCGCAGGACCACAGCAAGCCGCTCAAAGTGCTCGAATGGCAGAGCGAGATAATCCGCAGCCTCGCCTTCACCAGCGACGGCAAGCAGATCGTCACCGGCAGCGGCGATCCGTCGATCAAGGTCTGGCAGGCCGACACCGGCAAGGAGTTCAAGTCGTTCGCGGGCACCAACGGGCACACCGGCCTGGTGCTGGCGTTGGCCCTCTCGCCCGACGGGACGCAGATCGCCAGCGGTGGGGCGGACAACACTCTTCGCGTCTGGGACTTCCCCACGTCGAAGCACTTGCAAGAGTTCAGCCTCGCCACCAACTCGCGAAGCGTCGCCGTCTCGCCCGATGGCCTGCGGGTCGCGGGCGGTAGCGATGCCGGGGTCATCCGCATCTGGACCACCGTCGATGGCAAGCAGGTCCACGAGTTGACAGGCCACGCCGGGGCGGTGACGGGCCTCGCCTTCAGCCCCAACGGGCAGACCATCGCCTCGGTCGGCCATGATGGCACCCTGCGCTACTGGAACGCAACGGATGGCAAGTCGCTCGGCGCATTCGTCGCGCACCCCGGCCCGGTGTCCGGCGTCGCTTTCAACGTCGGCGGGTCGCTCGTCTTCACGACGGGGTCCGATGGTATGCTCCGCTACTGGTCGCTGCCGACGACGGCGTCGAAGCCGCTCACACCCGCTTTCAAGGATGCGATCACGGCACTGGGCCTGTCCTCGGATGGAGCGCAACTCCTCACCGCCGCCGGCAAGGTCGTTCGCACCTCGACGGCCAACAACCTCCAACAGACCCGCGAGTTCACCGGCGCGACGGGGAACATCCTCAGCGTCTCCGCCCTGACGGGTGGGACGCTCGTCGCGGCGGGCACCGACGACAAGCGACTGCACCTGTGGAAGAACAAGGACTCCGAGGCGCTGATGAACATCCCCGCTCACGCGGGGGCCGTCACCGGCGTGGCGTTCAACCCCGCAGGCAACCAGCTCGCCAGCGTCGGCAAGGATGGC
>JAYTUF010000739.1:0-4256 GCA_043744755.1 Anatilimnocola sp. | reverse complement strand
CCGTTTGGACCGCTGAACCGACAGCGCCAACTCGTCCCTGGCAGGTGTCGATCCTGCATTTGTTGATCGTCACCACCATCGTTGCGATCTCCTTGACTTTTGCGAGTTGGTTGCGCAAGACTTCTTGGCTCGAATGGGAGAATGCGACTGCAAGTTATTGGCTGATTGTGGGTGTCGATGGCGTGGGTATTGCTGCACTGAGCCTGGTGGCAATCTGGGCGCTGGGCACGCGTGGCTCGGGAGGTCTGAAGTTTCTCATACTTCTCGGCGTTACGGGATTTCTGGCTGGTTGTCAGATTTATGCCTTTCAAATGGAGTACTACTGGCAATTGCCGGCGTTTACTTCCTTGTGCTGGGTAATCGTCACTGGTGGAACATTGTTCGTCTGGCGGGTCTGCGGTTGGCAAGTTATTTGTAATCAACAGTCCCGGCTCAAGCTGGCCAAGACAAGGTGAAACATGGTTGCTCAAAAGTATCCGTCGCTGGAACTCATTCAAATCGCTTCGCCCTGCGCCGCCAATTGGGAAGACATGGTCGGCGATGAACGGTCGCGGCATTGCAGCGCGTGCAATCTGAAGGTCTATAACTTGTCCGACATGAGCCGCGACGAAGCGACGGCCTTCATGGCTCAGCGCGAAGGGCGGACTTGCGTGCGGATGTTCAAGCGGGCGGATGGAACGGTAATGACCCGCGATTGCCCCGTTGGGCTGGCGGCCGTGCGGGCGAAGTTCGTGCGCTTGACTCTGGCCACCGTCGGGCTGTTCCTGGCCTTGGCGGCGACAGCTTTGGCAGCGCTCGGAAAACTTCCCGGCGTGGGACCGTATTTGTCGCAGGGTAAACTTGACCACCTGCAAAGCATCTATTCTCCAGCTTTGCTACCAGCGAGCTCCGCCATGATGGGTGACGTTTGCGTTCCTCCCATGCGGCCCGGTCCCATGACTCCGATGCTGGGGAAAGTTTCCTCGCCGGGCAGTCAATTGCCGGATGCGCCGTAGCTTGGGGAGTGACAAACCCGGCAAATGACGAGTTGAAAAACTCCTGGAGTTTTTCACCGCGAGGTGGCCTAACTCTCGGGTTTGCTGCCTGAATGCGGTGAATAAGTAAGGGGCTTTTTCATCATTGAGGATGGAATTCAGACTTCGCGCTTGCTAGCGCAAGCTGCCGCCTGTAACGGTCCTGCCGCATTGTCTTCGCCGGCTAACGACGGGGGAAACAGCCCGTCGATAGAACGCGAGGAACTGTTTCTTCAGGATGCTCAAGCCAGGATGTGCTTGCCATGCACGATGGACCGGATGCAGCGCGGATGGAGCCGGGGCCCAGGCCCTCGGCGGTTGCTGCGCGGCAATGGGTTCCGATTCTGCTGGCCGCAGCGGCCGTCTTTTTAACCGTGCTGATTCTCGCCCGCTCGCCGCTGCAGGGTTTTGTCGTCTGCCAGCGGGTGCAGGCTGTCGCGGACCGGACGACTACGGTCGCGCCTCTGGCCACCAAGCAAGTCGCCACCTGGATCAAAGCCGATGCGGTGCTGGCATCGGTCGTGCAGCAGGTTTGCTCGCGAGATTCGCTGGCGGCGCAAAATGACTTGGTTCAGGAGCTTCACCGCGGCCTGCAAATCCAGCCGCAATCGAATATCGCAGCCCAGGCTGGCTGGCAACTGAGTTTGCAGCATCATGACCGACAACTGGCAAGTCAGTTGCTCATGAAATTGAGCGGGTCACTGACTTCTCAGTTGAAGCTTCTCGATCAGGCCGAAGCTCAGTTGCTCGTGCAACACTATCAAAAAGCACTCGCCCAGGCTCGAGAAGAAGAAGACATCGCCCGCGTGGCCATCGAGCGTGTTCGCCACGACCAAATGAACGTCGCGATGCAAACTCCCAAGACTAATGCAGCGGTGCATGGCACGGGAAACCGAACTGAAGACCTCAGTCCCGCCTGGCAAGACTTGCAGCAGAAGATCGCGGTTGCGAAGGCCCGGCTCGCTCAACTCTTGACCAACCGCACCGCGCAGCACCCGCAAGTGATCGAGGCCCAAAATCAACTATCCCAATTGCAGGAACAGCTCGATCACACGCCACGGCAGCAAAGCGGGGACGCGACTCAGGAAGGCGAACCCACGCCCTCTCTGCGTGGCCCGCAGTTGCCAGAGGCGGCCCGCGCCGGTGGCTTCAACAAGCCACGCGTCACGGTGCGGCTGATCAGTTCTTCGGACGAGACGCTCGCTGTCGATCCGCGTTCGCTCAGCGGCCAGATTCAACAACTTTCCGCCCAATGGTCAGCCGCCACCGCCCGTCGTTCTGCCATTGAACGCTCTTGGAGTGAAGCCCAGCAGCAATGGGTTCGCGGCCTGAATGCGGAAGGTTGGACGACCTCGGCCAGTTGGACACAATCGCAGCAAGGAGGCCAGTCAACGCCGTTTCAACTGCTGCTCGCCGGCGTGCTCGCCACCTGTGCCGGCCTGGGAACCTGGCGGCTGACGCAACTCGCCCGCCGTGGCGGCGCCCTGAGCACCCTGACGCAACTCAGCGAAACCCTCCCGCTTCCCGTGTTAGGCCAGGTGCCGCTGACGACGACTTTCCCCCTCCGTTTGCCCGAGCAGATGAGCACCCACGTCCTTCGCCTGACGCAACTCAGCCTGGCTACGCTCGCGGCGGTTCTGCTGGTGTGTGCCTGGGCTTCCACGGCTGATCCCAACCTTAGCGCAGCATGGAGTAGCGATCCCGTCAGTGCTGTTGGCCAGGCTTTTGACTTGTTGCAGCAGCGCATTGTGGGTTAAATCCTGCGGATAGGCGGTTGCTGGCACCGGATCAACAGTCTAGGCGCGAGTCGGTTTCGTTCACGGCGCGGGGCGATTCAGCAGTTCAACCTGCAGTTTTGAGACACCACCGATCAGCTGAAAATCGACGTCGAAAGTGACTAGTTTCGCGCCATGGAAAATGGCGACGCTGGAAATGAGCAAGTCGATTGCTCCAGCCGTAATTCCTTTCTTCCGACAGTCCTGTCCGAGAATTGTTGCCCGACTCCAGAGATCGTCTGGGTTGGCCAATATCAGCGTGCTCGCGAAGTACAAGGTTAGGATGTTCGCTTCGATTGGCGTTGCGTTTCGAAGCAGCTCGAATGTGATAGGTTCAGCCAGTCGAGCCTCTGGGTCATTAACATATGGTGCCACGAACATTTTCAGTGCGCTCGGCGAGCGCATTCGCGTTAAATCGATCCACAAGCTGGTATCGATCAACCATGCCATTATTCGCGCCAGGCTTTCGCGATTTCTTTTGCTCTGGTACGGTCCATCGCGCGTGCCTCATCGAAGCCGACTAGTTCAACGCCCCACTCGCCAGCAATGAATTTCTCGGTCATAGCTCGTCGGCGCTCCAGCATCGCCTCATCAGGCACCGAAATGACGGAAGTCGCAGTGGCCAGACCAATCCGTACCAGGGTGGTTACAGCGTCGTGTAGATCGGACCCCTCTCGTATCGCGTGCGATTCAACTTCGCGCAGCAAATCAGCGGGTAATTGGAACTCAATGGCCATACTTACATTTTCCGGGCTTGGAGGCGTGCTGTCAAGTTTGAACGAATACCGTCTCGCGTGACCAGAGGCGTCGCCGCCCGAATTTCTTGCCTTGTCGCTGTAGTCTGCCACTCCGTTTGGACGATGGAATCTGTGATTCGGTATTGCGCGAACGGCGGCCATGCGCGGCCGGGCCTTAGCTAGCAGTTGGCTGCCAGCGAAAGCGATGCTCGCGACAGGCGTCTCTCCCGCCCAAGCAACTTTGATTCCCAACCGTGATTCCAGTTACCGCCTGACCACTCGCTTGCAGGATTGGCCGATGTACGAAAGCTCGTTCCAAATGGCTCAGCGTCCCTTTGCCTCGGCCCCGACAGCCGCGGCCTATGTGCGGACCGGCACGCATCAGGCCGCCATCGAGAATCTCGCGCGTTGCATCGAACGGTCCGAAGGGATCGGCCTGATCGTGGGACCGGCGGGTTCGGGCAAGTCGCTGCTGCTGCAATTGCTGGCGGCTGGCTTCCGCGGGCAGTTTCAGGTCGCGATGCTCAACAGCGCGCAGCTTTGTACTCGCAAGGCATTGCTGCAGAGCATACTGTTTGAACTGAAGCTGCCTTACCGAGACATGGACGAAGGTGAATTGCGGCTCTCGCTGTTGCAACACCTGGAACCCGTGGACAGTGGGCCGCAGGGCCTGTTGCTGCTGGTGGATGAAGCCCACACGTTGCCGCTGCGATTGCTCGAAGAGCTGCGGC
>JAYTUF010000738.1:0-4269 GCA_043744755.1 Anatilimnocola sp. | reverse complement strand
GGACTTTGGCGTTTCGGCCACAGTGCAGCAGCGAGCACAACGCACGCGGTCGATCTGCTACATCGTCATCGCCGTAGCGGTCGCGTTTTCTGCTTTACTAGGCAATTCGCATGCAAAGTGGACCCCGCTCGACCACATCTTCAGTTGGCTGTTTTTTGGTTTGATTGCCCTGATTGTTGGCGCAATCAAGATCGCCTGGAGCGCCACGGAAACACTGAAATTCGTGAAAGCCAAGAAGGGGTATCTTTGGCTCAGTGGCGCAAAGCCCGTGTTCCTGGATTCACTCCCGCCTTGGCACGGTGTGGGCGGAGCGTAACACGCTTGCCTCTCTGCCGATTTACAACAAGGCTCGGCGTTGTCAAACTGAGTGACCCCCGGACAATCGTTTTTCAATCACACTCAGGAATTCCTCTCATGCGTTACGTCATCGGTTCCGTCCTCGCTGTCACCTTGATCGTTGGTTCGTTGCACGCGGAGGATAAAAAGTCCGATTGGATCAAGATGTTCGATGGCAAAACCTGGGACGGCTGGAAGATTGCCGAAAACGAGAAGAGCTTTGCGATCAAGGACGGCGTCGTGGTGGTGAATGGGCCGCGGGCGCATGCGTTTTATGTCGCCAACGACAAGCCGTTCAAGAATTTCGAGTTTCAATGCGAGGTGCAGACGAAGACCAACAGCAACTCCGGCATTTTCATCCACACGAATTATCAAGCGACCGATTGGCCGAAAATCGGCTACGAATGTCAGGTGAATAACAGCTACAACCGCGATCCGCAAAAGACCGGCGGCCTATACAACACGGTGAAAGTGCTGGAAGCCCCCGCCAAGGATGATGAGTGGTTCACGTACAACATCAAGGTCGAAGGGAAGCATGTTACCGTGAAGATCAACGACAAGACGGTCGTCGATTTTGAAGAGCCGAAGGACAAGGAAGGGACCATCAAGCTCAGCGAAGGAACCTTCGCGTTGCAAGCTCACGACCCGGGCAGCACCGTGATGTTCCGCAATTTGCAAGTTCGGCGGCTGCCGTAGTGTGAACCCATTGGTTCACGTCTCGAATTGCAATGTCTCGCACGAACCAAGGGGTTCGTGCTACGTTTCCTGACCCCCGACCCCTGAATCCTGATGCCCACTCTATCTCCCGCGGCGCTCCAAACCTTCGCTCAAAACCTGCTCCTCGCCGGCGGTGCTTCCGCGGAAGAAGCCACCGTCACCGCGCGGTCCCTCGTCGATTCCAATATGCGCGGGTACGACTCGCATGGCGTGATGCGGCTGCCGTATTACATTCAGGCCATCCAGGATGGCGAAGTGATTTCCGGGGCGCCCTTGACGGTGATCAGCGAAGGACCGAGCCGCGTCGTGGCCGATGCCAATTGGGGCGTTGGGCAAGTGCAGGCGGTGCGGCTGCTAAAGCTGCTCGCGGCCAAAGCGCATCAGGCGGGGCAAGCCATCGGCACGATGACGCACTGCGGGCACGTCGGTCGGCTGGGTGAATACTGCGAGCTCGCCGCGGCGGAAGGACTTGTTTCCATGTTGATGGTGAACTCGCACGGCGCTGCGGTTCGCGTGGCACCGCCGGGCGGCACTTCGCCGAGGCTCAGCACCAACCCATTGGCCATCGGCGTGCCACACAAGGATTCACCGCTGGTGCTGGACTTCAGCACGAGCGCGACTGCAGAAGGCAAGGTGCGGGTAAAGAAGATCGCGGGCGAAAAGTGCCCCGAAGGCTGGCTGCTGGATAATACCGGAAAACCAACAACCGACCCCAACACGCTCTACGGCAATCCGCCCGGTTCCATTCTGCCCATGGGCGGTAACCAAGGCTACAAAGGCTTCGGCCTGGGCCTGATGATCGAGATCTTCACTGGCGCGATCTCCGGCGGCGTCACTGCCCGCCCGGAACTCTATCCCAAGAAGGGGAACTGCGTTTTCATGATGCTCATTGACCCCGGCCTGTTCGGAGGCGCGGAACATTTCCGGGCTGAAGTCGAACAACTCGTCGCCTACATCCGCAATTGCCCGCGGATGGACGGCTGCGACGAGATCATGTTGCCCGGCGACCCCGAACGAAAACTCTTCGAGCGCCGCAAAGCAGCCGGTCTGTCGCTCGATGCGGAGAATTGGAATGCGCTGGTGGCTGCGGGGCAGAAGTTGAACGTCGCTGCGCCGCAACTAGTTTAGTCTGGCAATTGCAGGCGACTTTTCAAATCATTGACAAGCTGTGTCAATGCGTCGATTTGCATTGCCAGCAAATCGGGCAAAGCGGCCGCGGCTTCTTTTAGCATGAACTGAAGTAGTTGCACCTGCTCCGCCAGACCCTGTTTACGTCCTTGTTCAAGTCCTTGTTCAAGTCCCTCCTCAAGGCCTTCCTCAAGGCCTTCCGTGCGAGCATTGGTGATGCGCCAATGGTAATCCCGCTCGGCCTTAACACGGGCCTGATACCGGTTACGTTCCTCGGGGGTTTGGGCAATCATTTCTACGACCTCTGTCGCTTTCAAAAACTCGCGATCCGGCAGCAAGTGCTTCAGGGCGTCCGCCTCCATCTCAGACGCATGCCCCAAAAAGAACGCCCATTGTTCCAATGCGTCCGCCGATGCCAAAACGACTCCTTCGTAATTATACTTCGCCAACTCAATTGTGTGAACTTGCAGTTGGTCAGTCAACTCCACGCGTTTGCCGATATCACAAAGCGTGAATCGCAAATGCGGATCGCTCAAACCTCGAAAGAGGTTCTCGCTCAGAAAGCAGATCGTGATTGCGGGACTCAGTTTTGCGTAGTTTTCGCCTTCGAGCAATTGATTCGCGTATAGGTTGGCCCCGTAGTATGCCAGTCGACGTCGCAACGAGGCCTCAACATTGTTCTGAATCTCAATGTTGTACAAAATGCCACTAGAACTTCGGGCCTTGATGTCCATGACGGACAGCTTGTCGTCGGCGAATTCTTTTTCGTTGAACGGACTGAGGATCTCCACGTCGACAAGGGGACTCGAAAAGCGCAGCACCGAATTGAGCAGATGGATCAACAAGTCCTTGTTCGCGGGATCTGCGAACAATCGCTTGAATACGTAATCCACGGTCGGATCAATTCCCAGCGGCATGAATTGACTCCTTTCCTGAGCTACTTCACACCCAGCGCCGCCAGCCGAGCTGTTGCTTCGGCTTCCGCCTTCTTCATCACCGCTTCAATCGTCACCGGCTTGCCTCCTTGGCGTTTGCTTTCGTCGGCGGCTTCCATGAAGGCGTAGATTTGTAGCGTTTCTTCCGCGGAAACGGGAACGGGGCCGCCGCGGAAGACCTTCACGATTTCCACGGCCAGCGGGCGATAGCCATCGAACTTGCCGATCTCGCGAATGCCTTTGCTGCCGAACGCGGTGCCGCCGTAGCCGGTGCCCCCTTTGCTGCGAATGCCGCGGAACGTGCCGATCCGGCCGCCCGACCACACACCGGTGGCCAGATCGTAATCAGCCGTCGAAACGCGGCTGACCGATTCACAGCCGGCGCCCATCACCGTGAACAGCGTCTCGACGCCGTGAATGCCGTACCAAAAGAGTTCGGGGTGCGTCTTTTCCAGGGAACAAGGGCTGTAAGCATCGCAGCCCTGCACATCGCCAATCGCGCCGCCGCGAATCTCCTGCGCGCCTTTCGCGAATCGCAATGACGAGGACGAAAAGACTGGCACGTTATACTTCTTCGCGGCTCGATAAATGGCCACCGCATCGGCCAGCGAACCTGCCACCGGCTTGTCGATGAACGTCGGCTTGCCGGCTTTGAAGCAAACCAGTGCCTGCTCCAAGTGCGGCCGGCCGTCGTTCGTTTCGAGCAGCACACAATCGACTTGCTTCACCAGGGCGTCGAGCGAATCGACAATCTCCACTCCCAGCTCCTTGATGCTGGCAGTGTATCCCGGAATCCGCGACGCGCTCGATTCAATGTCCGCGCTCCCCTGCGGATACGCCGCGATCACTTTGCAGCCCGCGAGGTCTTCCGCCACCTTCGGATTGTTGAACTCCTTGGTGAAGGCCATCACGTGCGAAGTATCGAGGCCGATGATGCCGAGCTTGAGCGGCTTCGCTTCCTGAGCCATCGCCGGCGAATGAACGCTGCCGCAGAGCAAGAGTGAAAGGAGTGTTAGCAGCCGGGGCTTCGTGAGCAATAACATGGTACGTTCCAGTTTCGGGAGGGTTGGATGGGAAGTAAGATCATCGCGCCGGACCACGCTGGTCGTCAAGCGATTGGTTGCGATTTCCCTCCCTGGAGGAACCTGCACGC
>JAYTUF010000737.1:0-4273 GCA_043744755.1 Anatilimnocola sp. | reverse complement strand
GGCCGCGTGAAAACAAGCCGTTTTTCGACAATTGCCTTGCTAGCTCTGAACATTCTTGGTGCCAAACACGTATTGGCAATTTAGGTGCGCGGACCGTGGAGCATCAGCAATCGTCTGCGAGCGAGCTTGACCCGCTTCAAAAGTCGTACGGTTGAATTCGATTGTGGCGGCTCTGTACTGCTCATGTGGCAGATCTTCGACGTTGATGGCCGCTTGATACTTAGCAAATGCCTCGTCGTAAGCTTCGGTGTAGGATTGATTCGCCGCCTCAACTTCGGCGTCAATCACCTGGCGTGCTTCCGCTGCGGCGTTATTGTAAGTAATTGCCAATTCGCGAGCGGCCGATTGATAGACGTCCCAAGCTTCCTGAATGCGACTGCGATGAGCGCTATTCTCCGCATCGATGCTCAGCGTCGTACCATCCACAACATCATCGTCTTCGTAGTCGAATTCGACGAGAAGGTTGCTGACAATCGATTCATTATTGACCGTGCCGGTCACGGCGGGACTAGCTGTTTCTTGATCATCGGGCACATCGGTATCACTCAGGAGCACCAACGCAACAATGGTCGGGGCAGCGTTCGTGAACGCATCAAGTGTGAACTCCAATTCGGTCCATTCGCCGTAGGCCATCTCCTCCAAAACAGGATCATACTGGGCGGTGCGGGCGGCAATGGTTTGCGTTCCATTTGACAACCCCAGGGGACGATATTGAAACGCTCCAGTAGCCTCGGCCAAAACGCTGCCATCGACGGACTCGTGCGCGTCGTGATCAAGTTGGACAATCAGATGGCCTGCACCAGCGCCTGCCACCTGCCCCACAAAGGCGGCGTAATTCGTCGTCGGAGATGGGTCAGGATTGCCAATGATACTGAGCGGTGCAAAGCCCTCAACGCTCGCCCGTGCCGGCGGAGTTAGAGTAAACGCTAGATTGTACTCCGCTGTCCAGTCGCTCAAGACTTCCCGGTCATAGACTGGATCCCACACAGAAGTCCGGAGCCGTAATTCATGCGCGCCATAATTAAGCCCTTGGGGCCGATAAATAAAGGTGCCGTCTTCCTCGACAAGTGCCGTCCCGTCCGTCGTACCGTCCTCGGCATGATCGAATTGCACTTCATGCTTCGATCCATAGATAATTCCTTGAATGGTTCCGGTGATGCTCACGGAAGTCAGGTTCGTATCAAAAACAGGAACGCCCGCGCCATCACTGACGTTGAGGGAATAAAGTCCGAATGGTGTTAAGTCGCCGGGCATTTGCGCAGTTACTGTAGTCCAATCGCCGAATAGCTCCGTGTATTCGTTGAGCTCTCCGGAGGGAACATAGATGACCGTGCGCGCCCGAAACATGCCCGCGCTCTGCGGAGCATCGGCTGAAATACGCGGCGGCGAGTAGTTGAACGAACCGTCCGAGGCGAGATCGAATTGGGCATCGATATCTGGATCTTCATCCTCCGTGTTTGGATCGCCGTCATAGTCCAACTGAACGAAAATCGCGTCAAAGCTAAAGCCTGGCGAGTTCAGAGAAACCTGGCCCGAGAACGCCAGACGACTATTGCCGGTTGAAACATCGATTTGGCTGATTTCGGGGTAATCGACCTCGGGTACCGATAGGCTAGCAGTAGCCCAATCTCCGATTAGCTCGGAAGAATAGGCGGGGCTCCACTCTACAGCCCGCGCGTTAATTGTGAGGTTGCCGCTGTACCCGATCAATGGAAAACTGAAGTTTCCAGCGGCGTCGGAAAGGACAGTTCGGTCGGTCACCGTGTCGTCGTCCAAATCGATTTCCACTTTCGTGAAACCGGTGTCCGGAGCCGCCGCGCCGGGTAGGCCATTGCCAATGTCGATCGGTCGATTGGTCGATTGGCGACACCGCCGACCGAGCCAAATACCATCGGTATGCCTGTCAGGATTTCGTCATTGGGAGCCTGCAAGTTCAAGCCAACAATCGTCAGTTCCGAAGCTGGCAGCAATTCCAGGGTCATCGCGAACTCATTCCATTCTCCCAACGTCTCATTCTCCTCGTCGTCAATAGTGACAACCCGGTAGTGCAGGTCGAAGGAACCGGTGAGCTCCGCCAAACTCTCATCTTCGGCCGCCGGATCGTAGCGGAAAGCCGCACCCGATGATGTCACAATTACACTGCCATCGACCGTCGGATCCGTCGCAAAATCACCATAGTGATCAAATTCTATGCGCGCACTGCCGCCATCGAAATTGCCAATCACGTTTCCGACCACCGCAGGCAATGACGTCAGTTGGTCGGTGCCGCTTAAACCGGTATCCCGCTCGAGGCGGAAATCGTGAACGCGTATTTCGCCTAGAGTAGGGTCGTCGATCAATTCAAACACGAACGGCTTCCACACGGTGAAGCCCAACACTTCGTCGTTGTCGTCGTACGCGACTACACGGACATTAATCGTTTTGTAGCCCCATGTGTCGGCGAAGTCCTCATCGATCGTGCGGGGATCATAGGTAAAATTCCCAGCCGTTGTGAGTACATCGATATAGTCGTCGGCCACGAAATCGGGTGCCGTTTCGTCCCCGTGATCGAACTCGACCCGAGCATAGCCATCGCCAAAGTCCCCCACAACGGTGCCGCTCAGCCTGGGGTCGAGCGTCTTCCGGTCAATTGACGAGGTACCGGTATCGACCGTTAAACCAAGTGCCGACAACCGCGGTCCGGCTGCAGCGCCGTCATCGTCGCGAATGAACAGATGTCCTGAATAGATGGAACCAGGCTCATAATCTTCACCGGCGACGATCCACAGATTCACCGCTTCATTGGCTTCGTCTTCAAAATCGTCGATGGCGACAATGGGAATATCGACGGTACTAGAGTTCGCGGCAAAGGTGACGCTCCCTGCCGTAAGACTTCCCGAGGAAGTCCCCGGTGTGTACTCAAAGTCGACGTCGATTTCTGCAAAACCCGATAGCCAGTTGATAGCGTAGTCAACCGTTAAAGACTCCGTCGTGCTGCCAGTGCGTAGCAATCGAAAGTAACCATCTGCGCCGCTCTCCCAAGCATCCTGACGCACAACGATCGAGATGAGCGGAAGATCGGGTGCCGCGATACCATCGTCGAGAATGTTGATTGTGCTCGCCCCGCCGGAGATGGTGTAGATCGGTTGGTTCGTGCTCAAGATCGTAATCGTGAGTTCTTCTGCCCCTTCCACTCTCCAATCGTCCAGGGGAACAACCAGGATATCGGCGCTCACTTCACTGGCCGGGATCGTGACGACACCTGTTAGCGGCTGATAGTCATTGTTAGCAGCAGTGCTGCTCGAATCGATCCGGTAACGCACAATCAGCGCACTGCTGTCAGCCAGAGAACGTGTTACTCGGAAATAGCCCGGTTCAAGCGGACTGTCTTCATTGGTACTTTCGGTGTCGGTAATGGAAACGGAAGGGCGTTCCCCATCAAAATCATCGTCGATGATTTGCAAGGTTCCTGCTTGCGAAGGCCCAAGACGATACAAGGGCGTGCCGGACGTCAAAGGATCTGCCAACACGATTTGGATGTTTTCGGCGTCCTCCACGCTCAAATCATCAATGGCCCGAATCACAATATCGGCACTAGACTGTCCGGCGAGAATGGTCAGAGTGCCTATTAGAGCTCGGTAATCGACGCCCGGAGTGGCTGAATCTTCCGCCCCGGCATTCACTAAAACGGAGTAGCCTACGGTCAGGTTCTCTTGGGTCGAACCGCTGCGAAACACGCGAAAGTGTCCGTTCGGTTTGCATTCATACGCATCGGACGACGCATCGAAGGCGAAGGCCCCGTCCCGGACCACTTGAACCAGCACTTCGCCGAACTCGGTTTCGCTCAAATCGACGTCCAGCAGGGATAGGTTTTTGCCCGCGAGCGATCCTTGGAATGTCACGGTCCAGGGGCCGCCTGCGAGCCCCGAGACTTCTACGTTGCCGCTTCCAATATCGGTTTGCTCCATCGCCGCTTGGACGGCAGCGCCGTCGGCATCGAAAGCGAACCAACCGGCCTCTGGGTCAGTCGACTCTCCAATCCGTACGAGGCCACCTTGCACATTCTGTAGTTCGACAACTTGCACTTCATCAGTCGTCCCTTGCGCGCCAGAAACGATGGTCGAGCCCAAGACATTGGCTTCGAGGCCGTTTTCATCTTTGATCGGCTCGCTCGCCAAATCATTGAAAACCATGGCGTCGACAATGTCACGATTCGACAGTCCACCCAAAAACTCGACTCGCAGCCGTCGGATTTGACTAGTGGATTCGACTTCCGTGACTGCGACGAGCCCAT
>JAYTUF010000736.1:0-4273 GCA_043744755.1 Anatilimnocola sp. | reverse complement strand
TCATACAAGTCCGTTCGCCAAACCCGTGGTGGCGCATCGGCCACGAGCAGCGTTCCTTCTGGATGCGACGGCGCACCATCGATGTCGTCGCTATCGTGCTGGAGCGTCAACACATCGGGTTGGACATCGCCGGCTTGTTGCTCCGCCAGCGCGTAGAAATCATTGGGGAGCACGCTTTCGTTGAGAACGTCCCTCAATCGGGCAATCCACGAGTGGTGAAAGTCATGGAATATTCCCGCACTAACGCGCGACCAATCATGAATGGGCATCGTGCGACTCGCCTGTTGCCTGGATCAAGCGGAGAATGCTGAGCACTAGCTTAGCGCTCTCGGCCTGCCGTTCCATGATACTACGAATGCGAACGTGATGATTCACTGCTGGTTGTTCACAAAACAACACGAGCGAGAGGCCCGCGCCCCCCGCTCGTGTCGTAATAAAAATGGAATCCGTTCCGATTCGGCTGAAGCTGTTCGTTATCAAGGAGACTAGCGAACAGCACAACCGAGGCATCCCGCGCTGATAGCAACACTACTTAATAAAGAGCATTTCCTGGTAGGTCGGAAGCGGCCAGAGGTCGTCAGCAACCAGGCTTTCGAGCTTATCGGCGAACTCGCGGACCTTGAGCATGGCCGGCACCACGCCCTGGCAGATGTGCTTGGCTTCTTCCAGCAGGCCGCTGCTGTGATGGCCCAGCGATTTCTCGAGCGCGGTCGCTGAATCCTGCAGCCCCTTGACCATCTTGGTCATCTCGTCGAGCGTATCGGTATCGAAGCTATAGCCCAGTTGCTTCAGGTTCGTGCAGGTGTTGGCCAGTTCGTTTTGGTAACGCACGGCCGCTGGGAAGATCATCGTGCGGGCGATCTCGATCGTCAGCCGGGCTTCGGTCAACACGGTTTTGACGTACTGCTCGAAATAAATGTCCTGCCGTGAAGTCGTTTCGCGGGACGAGAGCACGCCATACTTCTCGAATAGGGCCAGCACCTCCGGCGTGGTGATCTGCGGCAAGGCATCGACCGTGGTCTTCAGGTTCAAGAGTCCACGCGACTCAGCTTCGTTGTGCCAGGCCTGCGAGTAACCATCGCCGTTGAATACGACCGCGCCATGCTTGGTCATAATGTCTTGCAGAATCTTCTGCACGGCGCCCGGCAACTTGGCAGCGTCGCCGCCCGTGGCTTTTTCAAGCTCGGTGGCAATGTAGTCGAGCGATTCGGCGACAATCGTATTGAGGGCCACCAGTGGGCCGCCAATCGATTGGCTGGAACCAACCGCGCGGAACTCGAACTTGTTGCCGGTGAAGGCAAATGGGCTGGTGCGGTTGCGGTCGCCGGCGTCCTTCGGCAGGATCGGCAGCGTATCGACACCCACGGTCAGCGTGCCGGCCTGCTTGCTGTTCTTGGCGCCACCCTTCTGAATCTGCTCGAACACATCGGTGAGTTGCGAGCCCAGGAAGATCGAAATGATCGCGGGCGGGGCTTCGTTCGCGCCCAGACGATGATCGTTGTTGGCCGTCGCGACGACCGCCCGCAACAGACCGCTGAACTTGTGTACGCTGCGGATGACCGCACCGGCAAAGACCAGGAACTGCATGTTGTCGTGCGGATTATCGCCCGGCTCCAGCAGATTCCCATGCGTGCTATTCCCCAGCGACCAGTTCAAGTGCTTGCCCGAACCGTTGATGCCCGCGAACGGCTTTTCGTGCAGCAGGCATTCCATGCCATACTTCTGCGCGACCTTCTTCAGCGTCAGCATCACCAACTGCTGGTGATCGGTGGCGACGTTGGCGTCTTCATAAACGGGCGCAATTTCATATTGCGAAGGGGCCACTTCGTTGTGCCGCGTCTTGACCGGAATTCCCAGCTTGAATAGCTCACGCTCCGTATCCAACATGCAGGCCAGCACGCGGTCGGGAATATGGCCGAAATATTGATCTTCAAACTCTTGTCCCTTGGGCGGCTTGGCGCCAAACAGCGTCCGGCCGGCGTTGAGCAGGTCGGGACGGGCAAAAAAGAAATTGCGGTCGATCAGGAAGTATTCCTGCTCGGCGCCGGCGGTTGAGGTGACCATCGCCGCGTTCTCGTGACCGAACAACTTCAAGATCCGCTGAGCTTGAGTATTGAGCGCCTTCATCGAGCGCAGGAGCGGCGTCTTCTTATCGAGCGCCTCGCCCGTCCAGCTGACAAAGCAAGTTGGAATGCAGAGCGTGGTGCCGTTTTCGTTCTCCAGCAGATAGGCCGGGCTCATGACGTCCCAGGCGGTGTAACCGCGGGCTTCAAACGTGGCCCGAATGCCGCCGCTGGGAAAGCTGGAAGCATCCGGCTCGCCTTGAATCAACTGCTTGCCGGTGAACTCAGCGACGGTGCCACCTTTCCCGTCCGGCGAGAGAAAGCTGTCATGCTTCTCGGCGGTCAGGCCGGTGAGCGGATGGAAGATGTGAGCATAATGCGTGGCCCCGTTCTCGATGGCCCAATCCCGCATCGCGCCGGCGACCACATCGGCGACGGTACCATCGAGCGTAGTGCCCGTTTCGATGGTTTTCTTGAGGGACTTGAAAACCGGCTTCGGCAATCGATTCTGCATCTCGCCGAGGGTAAACACATTCGAGCCGAAGAACTCCTTCGACGTGATGGTCTTGAAATTCACCGGCGGTGAACTTGGCTTGTAACTCGTAACGGCCGCGATGGCCTGCATCCGCGCTTTGCTACCACTCACGTGACGTAACCCCCTTACCCAAAACTCAGAAACCTTGAATCACAAAAAATGCTGCACCCTACAATGCAGTGTTCCCCAAAGCAGTGTTCCCCAAAGCAGTATTCCCCAAAGCAGTATTCCTCAAAGCCCAGCGGAATCGCACCTTCCGTGCCAATCCAGTGGACGACTAGGGAATCCCCAGCACGCAGCGAAAGATCAGGCAGAGCAACAACTTACCGCCCAGCGGTTAAAGCCGGCAGCATTTGTTGATCGCCGAGTTTGCCCAGTTTAATAGCAGCCTTGCACAACAGCCGGGCAAAACGCAGGAGAGCATCCGAACGCCATCCCGCCCAACGCGCGCACCGCTACCGGGAACGAGCATAACTGAGCTTCGAGGTTTTGAGTAGAGGCTCATGGTCGGCAATGAAAATCTCACCCGGCCCTCGCCGCGCTACTGCTCCTTCCGCAGCAACATTCCCCGGTCATGCTCCGCCAGACCCAGTTGCTTGAAGATGGCGAGCAGCGTGCCGTCGCCGGCGGCGCATTGAGCTTCGAACTGCGCCACCCGTTCTTCGCCGAGCATTCGCAGGGACTCGGCAAGCAGGAACAACGTCAAGCCCTCGCTGCGGGCTTCCGGGGTGTCGTCGATACAGACTAGGCCAACCGTGCGCACGCCCCAGGCTTGCGAGAGGGGTTGTATTTCCCAGAACGTCGCCGAGATCACCGGTTCGCCCGCTTCTCGCGCTGCAAGTGCAAACCGCAGCCAGACGGCGCTGGACCAGACGCAGTTGTCCCACCAGTTATCGGGCATGACTTCGCCGACTTGCCGGACTTGAAACTTCCGCTTCACTTGCAACATTTGCCCTGTCACCGGCGGCTTGAACCCGCTCAACGTGCGATGCAGGAGCACCCGCGTGGCTCCCTCGCAATAACCTCCGGCGGAAAACAGGTCGCGGGCCGCCAGGTCGCTGGTCAGCACGCCGGGCACTTCGGAACTCCCATACAGGCCGACATAAAACGGATTGAAAGGAAAGGCGCAGCCCGCGTGAATCGACCCCGCGCCGCGAGTTCGCAAATAGTTCTCGCCGGCAGCCAGCAGTTCGAGCGCCGTCGTCGCCTGCTGCGGATGAGGAACGGTCAACAACTGGCAGATCGTGCCTGCCTGGCAATCGAGGGACTGATGATCGTCGCTCGCGCCGAAGCCCGCATGTACAAAGCCGACTGGCCGCGCGCCGTCGCAGGCGACAATTAATCCCTGCCGATCGAAATAAGGCTTCGCCAGCACGATGCTCTCCCAGTGCGAGGGAGTCATCGGTTGCATGCGGCCCCGCAACGGGGGCTGTGCCCGCCAAATTTCCGCGAGCGCGGGAGGATCCCAATTCTGAAAAGCTCGGTAACGGATCAAGGCCAAGGACTGCGCGTGGCTGCGGAGGGGACAAGGACCGGGCTTCAGTTTACCGGCCTGACGGAAGAGGGGAAAGCCGCGGGATCCCTGGGAGGGCGACGCTCCTGCGGAGCCGGAATCGCGAAATGACATGTTTTCCGCCCCACGGCTCGGCAGGAGCCTCGCCCTCCCAATTCCGAG
>JAYTUF010000735.1:0-4285 GCA_043744755.1 Anatilimnocola sp. | reverse complement strand
GAATGAGGTAAGTACGGAAATGTACGTCCAACGTGAAAATGCGATATTGCTCCAGATCCTCGGCTGCCACTACAAGGGATGCATCGGCATAATCCATCGGCGCATCGCGAAACCTTCTCATGAGCTGCGATAGTCTTACATTCAAGCCCGTCGGCAAGTGATGAATCTGCAATATCCCTTGCTCGATCAGGCTCCAAAGCTTGTCTTGGGCCGACCATCCGCCGGCGCGCTTCAACAAATGCATACTCTCGGTGATGCAAGCGACCGTTGTGATCAATTCCTCTTCGGCTACGCTGTCCGCAATCTCCAAGCAGCGAGCATGATATGGATCGGTATGCACAAGCATCCCGACGATTGGTCCCGTATCGCACAACATCAGCGCTCACCTGTAAGATGTTGCTGCTCGAGCTGGTCCGCAAAAATCTGGCTGTGATTGCCCGCCAAGTCTTCGCCTTGACCTTCAACGCACCCGATAAACGGCTTCAGCTTGTCATACAACGTCCGGGTTGGCTTTGATGGCGGCTCGCTTGCAGAATCAGTTTGACGGGCTACCCAATCCGCTGGTGTTAGACCTTCATTCGCCGCTCGGACAAGAACAGCGTCATACGTCGCGTCGGGGAGTTCCAATGATTTACTCATGAGTGTTGCTCCTTTGAAAAACCATTATCGTCCATTCGGCACCCCATGCACGCTGGCTTCGACTTCTTCATCGTGGCGGGCGCGTTCGCGGAGGACGCGCTTGTAATCGACGGGCATCACCTTGCGAAACAGGGTGGTGCTTTCCGGCCAAGACGCGAGAATCTTCTCCGCGACGGTCGAACCCGTGTACTTGTGGTGCGATTCAATGAGATGCAGCAGCTCGGCCACGTCCTCGGGGGATTCCACTTCTTCCAATTCGACAATGACCAGGTTGCAGCGGCTCTCGAAATCGCGAGTGGGATCAAGCACATACGCAATCCCGCCGCTCATCCCCGCCGCGAAGTTGCGACCGGTGGGACCGAGCACCACGACCCGACCGCCGGTCATGTATTCGCAGCCATGATCGCCGACCCCTTCGATGACCGTTTGCGCGCCGCTGTTCCGCACGGCGAACCGCTCGGCCGCTCGGCCGCGGAAGAAGGCCTGGCCGCTGGTGGCGCCATACAGCAACACGTTGCCGACGAGGATGTTGTCCTCGGGCACGAAGGAACTGTTCTTCGGTGGATAGATGACAATCCGCCCGCCGCTGAGGCCCTTGCCGACATAATCGTTGGCGTCTCCTTCGAGTTCCAGAAACACACCCTTGGCCAGGAACGCGCCGAAGCTTTGCCCCGCGGAGCCGGTGAACTTGATGTGAATGGTGCCATCGGGCAGAAGTTCGTCGCCCCAGCGCTTCGCGATCTCATGGCTGAGCGTGGTGCCCACGGTGCGGTTGGTGTTCAGCACCCGGCTTTCGATCAGCACGTGTTCGCGGCGATCAATCGCCCGGCGGGCTTTGCGGATCAAGTCGTTGTCGAGCGAAAGATCAAGTTGATGATCCTGCTTCCGCGTGTTGTAGACTTCCACATCCGGATGCGGCTTCGCGGCCGGCGTGAGGAGCGGCGTGAGATCGATGCCGCGGGCCTTCCAGTGCGTGATAGCCGCGTCGGTTTCGAGACAATCAACCCGTCCGATCAACTCATTGAACGTGCGAAAGCCCAGCTGGGCCATGATCTGCCGGGCTTCTTCGGCCACCATAAACAGATAGTTGATGACATGCTCGGGCTTGCCGGCGAACTTCTGCCGCAGGACGGGGTCTTGCGTGGCAATGCCGACCGGGCAGGTGTTGAGGTGACACTTCCGCATCATGATGCAGCCCAGCGAGACGAGCGGCGCCGTCGAAAAGCCGATCTCTTCCGCCCCCAGCATCGCGGCCATCACCACATCGCGGCCGGTCTTGATCTGGCCATCGGTCTGCAGCACCACACGGCTACGCAGGTCGTTCATCACCAGCGTCTGGTGAGTTTCCGCAATGCCCAGTTCCCACGGCAGCCCCGCGTGCTTGATGCTGGTGAGGGGCGAAGCACCGGTGCCGCCGGTGTCGCCGGAAATGAGAATGTGATCGGCGTGGGCCTTGGCGACTCCCGACGCAATTGTCCCCACGCCCACTTCGCTGACCAGCTTCACGCTGACGCGAGCGCTGGGATTGGCGTTCTTCAGATCGTAGATGAGCTGCGAAAGATCTTCGATCGAATAGATATCGTGATGCGGCGGCGGACTGATCAGGCCGACACCGGGCGTGGAGTAACGAACGCGGGCGATGGTCTCATCGACCTTATACCCCGGCAATTCGCCACCTTCGCCGGGCTTGGCGCCCTGAGCCATCTTGATTTGCAATTCGTCGGCGTTGGCCAGGTAGTTGATCGTCACGCCGAACCGGCCTGAAGCCACTTGCTTGATCGCCGAGCGTTTTGAATCGCCATTGGGCAGTGCCTGAAACCGCTCCGGGTCTTCGCCCCCTTCGCCCGTATTGCTCTTACCGCCGATGCGGTTCATGGCGATGGCCAGCGTCTCGTGCGCTTCGGCCGAGATGCTGCCGAAGCTCATCGCGCCGGTGCAGAACCGCTTGACGATGCTCGTCGCCGGCTCGACCTGCGAAATGGGAATCGCGCCGTGATTGGGACGTTCTTTGAACTTGAGCAAGCCCCGCAGCGCACTGCCGCGAGTCGCTTCCTCGTTCGTGTGTTTGCTGAACTTCCAATAAGCGTCTGCGTTGTTGTCGCGGGCGGCCGATTGCAGGTCGGAGATCGCCTGCGGGTCCCACATGTGCCGCTCGCCGTCCGCCCGCCAATGGTATTCGCCGAAATTGGGCAGCACCGGCAGCCGTTGTTGATCGCGGGTGGGATAGCCCAACTCATGCCGGCGGATCGCTTCCTGCGCGAGGACTTCAAAGCCCACGCCCTTGATCCGACTGGCGGTCCCCACCAGGCAGCGGTCGATGATGTCGCTATCCAGGCCGACCGCTTCAAAAATCTGAGCACCCTTGTACGACTGCAGCGTCGAGATGCCCATCTTTGACATCACCTTGAGCATCCCCTTGGCCACCGCCTTTTGATAGCCATGCACGATGTTATCGTCGGTGTATTCCGCGGGCAGCAACCCATCGCGCTGCGCGAGCCAGAGCGATTCAAAGGCCAGATAGGGATTGATGCCGTCCGCGCCATAGCCGACGAGCAGGCAATGATGATGCACTTCGCGGGCTTCGCCGGTTTCCAGAATGATGCCAATCTGCGTCCGCTTCGCCTGGCGAATCAAGTGATGATGCACGGCACCGCAGGCCAGGAGGGAACTGAGCGGCACGCGGTCAGCACCGGCCGCGCGATCGGAGAGTATGACCAATGAGAAGCCATCGACAATTGCCTGTTCTGCTTCCGCACAAATCCGATCGAGCGCCGGCTTGAGACCGGCAGGACCGGCCTTTCGATCCCAGGTGATATCGATGGTCTTCGTCTTCCAACCGCGATGGTCGAGATGCTTCAGCGCGGCAAGTTCTTCATTGGTAAGAATCGGATGGGGCAGCATCAGCCGATGACAATGCTGCTCGGTCGTCGCGAGCAAATTCCGCTCGGGGCCGATGTAACACTCGAGCGACATGATCACTTCCTCGCGAATCGAATCGATAGGCGGATTCGTGACCTGCGCGAAGAGTTGCTTGAAATAGTCGTAAATAATCCGCGGCTGATCGCTCAGCACCGCGAGCGCCGCATCGTTGCCCATCGAGCCAAGCGGATCGCGCTTCTCGGCGACCAGCGGCAACAGCATGAATTGCATGGTCTCGGTTGAATAGCCAAAGGCTTGCATCCGCGCTTCGAGCGTCTCGGGATCGTAGCCGTGTGATTCCGCCGCCTGCGGCAATTCCTTCAGTTCGATCCGCTGATTGCGGAGCCATTCGGCATACGGCCGTTCGCCCGCGATTTGCTTCTTCAATTGATCGTCGGGAATCACACAGCCCTGTTCGAAATCGACCAGAAACATCCGGCCTGGCTGCAAGCGCCCCTTCTCTTTCACCAGCTTGGGATCGACTGGCAGCACGCCCACTTCGCTGGCCATGATCACGCGGTCGTCGGTCGTGAAATAATAACGGCTCGGCCTGAGGCCGTTGCGATCGAGCACCGCGCCGATATAGCGACCGTCGGTGAACACCACCGACGCGGGGCCGTCCCAGGGTTCCATCAGGCAACTGTGATACTCGTAAAAGGCCCGCTTGTTTTCGGGCATCGATTCGTGGTTCTGCCACGCTTCGGGGATCATCATCATCACGGCTTCG
>JAYTUF010000734.1:0-4285 GCA_043744755.1 Anatilimnocola sp. | reverse complement strand
CCAATCCCACCGCTTACTTCGTGCGCGGCTCTTGATCCCTTAGCGCGGCACGCGCTCGCCGCGGATGCGGGCGGAGAAGTGGGGATCGTCCCGATACTTGAGCGCCAGATCGTTCACGCGCGCGCGGCGTTTGACCTCTGCAAACGGCAGACTGGTGTCGATGAGCTTTAGCTCGTAGGCCAATTCATCGGAATAGCCGGGCAGCAGCACGCGATAGTCTTGCGGGATCTTGCCGGGGGCCAAGTGGTTGATGTGCTGCACAATGTTCGTGGTGCAGTTGTTGGTGATGGTGTCATACAGTTCAGGCTTGCCCTTGAGTTGATTCACGCGGCGGAGAATGTCGATCAGCAGCGTTTGCGACTGGGCGGGCGTGGCGGTGCCACGATACGCATAGACGTCACACATGCGGTGCTCAGTTCGGACGCGGATCAGGTCCTTCTCGCTGGCCACCACATAGATCAATTCGAATTGCCCGAGCAATCCGTTAACCGGGTGATACTCTTCCCCTTTCTCTAGCCGAACTTCGACGGAGACACCTATTCGGTCGCCGTCGGCCAAGCCAAAGCTGAGCAGGGTGTGGGCGAGAGCCCGCTGCTCGTTGAAGGGGATGACGATGAAGTCCACGTTCTGCACGTCGCTGAGGGCGAACGACTTGTCATAATATTCGACGACGCAATCGCGATACGAAAAGAACTCCGCATCGCGGATGTTGCGGACCGTCAGTTGGTCCCCCTGCATCTCGGCCGAGGCGAGCACTTTATGCTCGACAATCCAATTGCGATCGTTAGACGCAATGGCAGGCGCTGGCAACATGTTTTGCAACGCTTGATCGCTGGCCGCGGGAACAGCCTGGCAGCCGAGCAAGGCGGAGAGCGCGAGCAAGGGCAGCGCAATCGCGAGCACTGACGACAGCCTATGGGCCGGCCGAGTGAGTTGCTCGGAAGGATTGAGAAAGTGCGTCATAATTTCCGCGAGAAGAGTTCCTTCTCTCAGCGGAAATAGCCCAAATTGCCGAACGAGGCAAGATCAATCGGCCTAACTCCCCGTGCTTTCGTCCAGCACTTCCTCGGCCACATAGATGGGCAACGGTGGTTCGCAGGCGAAGGCAATGGCAATGGCATCGCTGGGGCGGGAATCGATTTCGATCAGTTCCCCTTCGCGGCGGACGCGGACGCGGGCGAAGTAAATGTGGTCGCGGAGCTCGCTGATAGCGATGCTATCCAACTCGCCCCCCATCGCTTCAATGGCACCGACCAGCAACTCATGCGTCCGCGGGCGGGGGGAGCGGATTCGTTTGACGCCGCTATTGATGGCCTGGGCTTCAAACAGGCCGATCAAGATCGGGAACTGCCGCTCCCCTTCGACTTCTTTCAGGTAGATCAATTGCTGCTCGTTGATCTCGCTGATGATGATTCGCGACAACTGCATTTGCACAGGCATAAGCGGGCAATCCGGGGGCTGGAGGGTCCCTGCTAGTTTAACATGGGCCGGGGGGTCGGGAGTCGGGAGTCAGGAGTCAGGAGTCAGGGATCAGGTGTCGGGATTCAGGGGATCCTACCTCAGCCGCACTGCCCCGCGCGTGATCGCTAAGACCTCATCTCGCACCAGGCCATTTGTCGCCACTGCCTCCCCCGCGTGGATCGTCGGTTCGCCTTGCCAATCGGTGAAAGTGCCGCCGGATTCTTCGATGATCGGTTGCACGGCGGCCGCGTCCCAGACGTTGAGCATCGGATCGACCATCGCCTCCGCCCGACCGGTCGCCACGAGCAGATAGCCATAACAGTCTCCCCAAGTGCGGGTGACATATGCGGCGGCTTGCAGTTTCTCAAACGCTTCCCAGCCGTTGCGTTTGCGAAAGGTATCGACCTGGGAAGTGACGAACAGCCCTTCGCTGAGCTTGGCACGCTTGGAAACATGCGCTCGCGTGGGTGACTTTTCGCCGCGGAAATGAAAGCAGCCTTGGCCATGCGCGGCGAAGACTCCTTCATCAAGACCAGGAATGTAAACCACTCCCGCCCAGCTTCGCCCGTCGCGCTCGAGACCGATCATCGTGCCATATAGAGGAACGCCGCTGATGAATGATTTGGTGCCGTCGATGGGATCGAGAATCCAGCGCCAACCGCTAGTTCCTTCCGTCAGTCCGAATTCTTCGCCGACAATGCCATCGGTGCTGAACCGCTCGGCGATTCGTTGCCGAATGAGTTGCTCGGCCGAGCGATCGGCAATCGTCACCGGCGAAGCATCGCTCTTGCGTTCGACTTCATAGTTCGCTTGCTGAAAGTACGTCAGCGTTAACTTGCCCGCGGCCTTCGCCCATTCAACGGCCGCTTGCAGTTTTTCGGTGAGTTCCGTGGCGGCGGGCGTATTCGGGTAAGTGATCATGTTGCCAGTGTAGTCTTTTGCTCCGCGAAAGAACGTCCTTTCGCGGAGCAAAAGCGACAATGAAAAAGGCCGGAGAGCATTCGTTGCTCTCCGGCCAGATGAGATCAAAATAAGAACAATCTCCGGCCACGATTTTGCGGCCGCATTACTTAGTTACTTGCAAGTTGCGCAGCCGGCCGGATAGTAAGTGTAGGTCACTTCCTTCGGCACCATCACGCACTTGGCGACCTTCACTTCGCGCTGCTCCGTCGTCGGTTCGCAGACCGTATAGTTCACGGTCTTCTCTTCGGCAACCCGCGAGCAGTAAGTTTCGGTGAACGTCTTTTCCACTTGCTGGGCTTCGCAAACGGTGTAGTTCACTTCGCGGCTCGTCTGTTCCTTGACCAATTCGCAGACCTTAAAAGTCTTGGTCTGGGTCACGGGCTTGCAGACGGTTACGTTGTACGTGAAAGGCACGTCCACGACTTCGTGCCGGCAAACCTGCACTTGAATTTCTTGCTGAACCACGTTCGGCACCCAAACATTGCAGGTCCGGCAGCAGCCACAGCAATCGACATACGAACGGCATTCGTAAGCGCCCATGTCTCGGCAAATGGTGCGGGTTTCCATGGCCATCACGGGCTTGCAGACGCGGCGGACGCCTTCCTTGGTGATGGTCTCGTGTACGTTCACCACGACGTCGCGGGAAACTTCTTTCCAGGTCGGCGTGCAGACGACGTAGTTTTCCGTGCGGGTCTTGGGAACATTCACATACTGCGTGACCATCCGCTTCACTTCGCGAGACTGCGGGACATCACGATAGACCGTGATCGTCTTGGTCTTCGTGACCGGCTTGTAAACCGTCACGGGAACCGTCATCGTTTCGTACACTGTCTGCGGCACCATGATCGTCTTAGTGACGGTGATGGGCTCCGGCGCGGGCGCGACACAGGCCGGCTCGCAAGTTTGCACACAGACCGGTGCGCAATTTCCGCGGCGACCAGCTTCCGCGGGGTCTGCGACGAGCAGACTTCCTGCCAGCAAGCTAGCGGCCCAAGCCAGGGCCAATCCATGAGAACGAGTCATTTCCATTCCTCCAACAAGCTTTAAGCCAGGCCGACAAGGTGCATTCCCCATCCGAAGAAGCCCGACCACAGTTACTTCATGTCATTGCGATCGCACCAGCACCGACTTTGCGGGTTGCGCAGCGCACGCAATATAACTGTGACTAGGTAGAATGCGAAGTATGTAGCGCGCAGATTTTAAAAAATTAACCCCCTGTCTTGACAGGATGTCCCCATTTCCCAACTTTGGAATCTTATCGATGACAAAAAACCGTCGCCCAGCGCCAATTCTTGCCTGGTTTGGAAGGCTCTCGCTGCTCGCCGTTGCCCTGCTCGCAGGAGGAATTTGGCTGGTGGATGCCCTAGCTGTTCAGCCTCCCGCTAAGGAACTTGCGCCGAAAGAACCAGTCCCTTCCAAGCCGCGTGGCCTGATTGGTGATGGTGTTACCGATGATGCTCCCGCGTTGCAAAGGGCCATCGATGCCTCGGCAGGTGCTATCGTCCTGCCGACTGGGACTTTCTTGCTGAAGAAGACGCTGGTCATTGATCTGGCCAAGGTCGGTTTCACATCCATCGATGGCCGCGGCACTGCCACGCTGAAAATGGTGGGCGAGGGTCCTGCCCTGAAGTTCGTTGGCACGCATGGCGGGACCGCGGAACCGGCGTCGGTCAAACCGGGCGTCTGGACCAAAGAACGAGCGCCCCTGATCCGCGATTTGGAGATCATTGGCGAACCGGTCGCAGGTCAGGAGAACACCGCCGACGGCATCGAAGCCGACGGGACCATGCAACTCACGCTGCGGGGACTCGTCATCCGCCAGGTGCGGCACGCGATTCATCTCGTCAACCGCAATCGCAAC
>JAYTUF010000733.1:0-16876 GCA_043744755.1 Anatilimnocola sp. | reverse complement strand
CCGCCGGATGTAACGTCGCTGTTCCCGGCCGGCGGTGCGCCGAGTGAAACCGTTAACGTGACCGCCACCGGCACGTTCGCCAATTGGCCAGTCCAGGTTTGGACCAGCGATCCGCGTTTGCACGTCGAGTGCGAAAAGGACAAAGGCAAATTGCTCGTTAAGATTGCCGATGACGCTCCTCTCGGCATTGCCTGGCTGCGCTTGATTGATGCGGACGGAGCTTCTGCGCCGAGGCCTTTCGTGATCGCCGCGCAGCCCAGCCTGCGCGAGAAGGAACCGAACGACACGCCGAAGCAAGCGCAGCAGATTGTTTCGTCCGCCGTCGTCCAAGGCAAGTTCGATAAGAAGGACGATTCGGATACCTATCGCATCGAACTCACTGCCGGACAAACGCTCGTCGCCAGTTTGCAAGCCAATCAGATTCTCGGTTCCCCAGCCGATGGCGCTTTGCAAATCTGCAACGCAGCAGGGCAGGTGCTGGCCATGAATCAAGACGCTGGCGGTCTTGATTCGCTCGTTTCGTATCGGGCCGGTTCTGCGGGGTCGTATCTGGTCCGTACGTTTGCGCTGCCGGCGGTGCCGAACAGCTCGATCAACTTCGCGGGGGGTGAGTTGTTCATCTATCGCCTGACGATCACCACCGGCCCGTTTGCCGATTACTCCCTGCCGCTGGCGATCTCTCGCGCTGAATCGACGCCGCTGAAGTTGCAAGGTTGGAATCTTCTCGACGACCCGAGTTCGCTGGAATCCTCAGCGAACTCGTTCACCGAGCCTTGGTACTGGACACCCCCCAACGCTGCCGGGCTGATTCCCTTGCGGCGGGTGAATGTGCCGATTGTTGTTGCCACCGCAGTGGCGGCAAGTAAAGAAGGACAATCAATTTCAGCGCCGTGTTGCCTGTCCGGCGTCATCGGCAAACCGCGGGAAGTCCATCGCTTTACGTTCGAGGGGAAAAAGGGGACGAAGCTCGCCGTCGTCGCGGAGTCCGCCAATCTTGATTTTGATCTCGATCCGTTTTTGAAACTCCTCTCGCCCGATGGCAAGACAGTCGTCGAAGCGGACGACATGGGCAAAGATCGTGATCCGTCGTTAAATGCCACGCTGGCGACCGACGGTGTTTACATTGTGGAGCTACGCGATCTGCATCGCAGCGGTGGCCCGCGGCATGTCTATCGCCTGACGATTGAAACGCCGCAACCGCGCCTGATGATGACGGTTACTGCAGGAAACTATTCGATCGAAGTGGGCAAAACACTGGAGATTCCCGTCGCCATCAGTCGCCAGAATGGCCTGAGCGGGGAATTTACCATCACAGCCGTCGATTTGCCGGAAGGAGTTTCGGCAATGGAAACGGTCTCGCAAAACAAAGGCGACACCGCCAAACAAGTCAAACTAATGTTCACTGCAACGGCCGAAGCCAAGGCTGGTCCTTTTCGCATCATTGCCCGCGATAGTGAAGGCCAGGAACTGGCCGGGGCCACTTTCTCGCAAACACTCGGCGGCAGCACATTTCAACACTCCAGCCTGTGGCTCGCGGTGAAGGGAAGTAAATAATCCGATGAGCAATCCGCTGAATCGCGAATCCGCCCTCTCCCTCATGCACGAATACGTGCAGAGCGAATCACTCCGCCGCCACATGCTCTGCGTGGAAGCCGCCATGCGAGCTTACGCGCGTAAGTGGAACGAGGATGAAACCACCTGGGGCATCGTCGGCCTGCTGCACGATTTCGATTACGAACGCTGGCCGAACCCGCCCGATCATCCGCTTAAGGGCGCCGAGATTCTGCGCGAGCAGGGCTATCCCGAGCCTGTGATCTACGCCATCAAATCGCATGCCGATTATCTGCCCGATTGCCCGCGCGTGAACCAAGTCGATAAGGTGCTCTATGCCTGTGATGAACTCTGCGGCTTCCTCGTCGCCTGCGCTGCCGTCCGGCCGGAGAAGCTGGTGGGCATGGAAGCCAAGAGTGTGAAAAAGAAGCTCAAGCAAAAGAGCTTTGCCGCGGCCGTGAATCGCGACGACATCGACCGCGGCGCCGCGGACCTGGGCGTCGATCTGGACGAGCACATTCAGTTCTGCATTGAGGCGCTCAATCAAATGCCGGCCTAGTCAGGCACTCGTCGAAAGCAGCATCCCTATGCGCGACCTTATCCGGCCAATGCTGCCGATGATTCTGGTTTTGGCGGTTCCCATTGTCCCGTTCGCATTGTTCTGGCTTGTGGGCGGCGATCTCGAGGAACTCGTGCAGCGGTGGACAGCCCAGCAATCGCGCAGCTGGTCCGCGGTGGCGATCATCGTGCTGCTGACGAGCGACATTTTTCTGCCAATTCCCTCCAGCCTCGTTTGCACCGCGGCCGGTTGGCAACTTGATGCGGGACCTGGAACTGTCGTGGCCTGGTTTGGACTCTCGCTGGGCGCGATCCTGGGCTTCGCGCTGGCGAAATGGATCGGTCCGCCGCTGGTGGGTTGGTTCACTCGACCGGATCAGTTACAGAAAACGGCGGACCTGACGCAGCAACTCGGACCGTGGCTCTTGGTGTTTGGCCGCGGAATTCCCGTGCTGGCCGAGGCCAGCGTGCTGTTCGTGGGCCTGCATGGCATGAAGTGGCGCACGTTCTTGCCGCCAATTCTGCTGAGCAATTTCGGGCTCGCGCTCGCTTACGCGGCCTTCGGCAGAATTGCCAAGGAGCTGCAATGGCTGCCGCTGGTCCTGGCCGTGTCCATCGCGCTGCCGGTGTTGATGGCAGCCGGGTTTCAGGCGTGGTTGAGGCTGCGGGGGCGGGAGACGGGTGACACGAAGAAGGTCGCGAGTAGAGAGTAGAACTCAAGCGCCGCGCTCGACTGAGGAATCGACCGTTTGTAGAATGATGATGATGACATCAGCGACATACCCGAGGTGACCGATGACAAGCCTGGCAAACGGATTACCCCTGCACGCCGAGATTCCGCCGCTGCGGGCGGACGAAGGGGGAGCCGTTCGCGTCGGCAATAGCCGCATCACCATTGACCTGATCGTCGAGCAATACGAAAACGGCATGACCCCGGAAGACATGGTCCGTGCTTATGACACTTTAGTGCTGAGCGATGTTCACGCTGTAATTGCCTACTACCTCAGGCACCGCGACGACGTGCGGGCCTATCTGACGCGACGAACAGACGAAGCCAACTCTCTCCGGGCGAAGATCGAATCCGGACGCCCGCGCTTCGCGAGCGAAGAGTTGCTTGCGCGCCAGAGTGCCAAGGAAAAGGTCGATGCTCCGCTTGGCAAGTGATGCCGATGTCCACGGCGAAATAGTTCGGGGCCTGCGCCGCCATTTACCGGGGATTGATCTGGTGCGAAGCCAGGACTTCTTGTCCGAAGGTACGCTCGATCCCGACGTCCTGGCTTGGGCGGCAACGGAAAACCGAGTTCTGATTACCAACGACCGGAACACGATGGTCGGCTTCGCCTATCAACGGGTGGCCTCGGGACAGCGCATGCCTGGCCTGATCGCCACGACCAATGAGCAATCCGTCGGTTCGGCCATCGACGACATCTTGCGCATTGCAGAGTACATGCTTGAGGAAGAGATCAAGGACCAGATCGTCGTGTTCTTGCCGTTAAGTGAATAACCCCGTCGCAAATACAGACCAGTAGAAGCCCGCCGAACCAGATGCTGCTGAGCTTCTTTACCACCCCAACCAAGTCGGTAATTTTCCCGCCGCCGGCATCGGGACGATGCGGACGCTTTGAATGCTGGGATGGGCGAGGACTTCGTCGATGGCGGCTTTGGGCGGCACTGAATCGAGATTCAGCACGCCGACGGCCATGCCGCCGGGGGCAGCGCGGCCCACGGTCATTTGGCCGATGTTGACCTGGTGCTTGCCGAAGATGGTGCCGACGGCGCCGATGATGCCCGGCACATCCTTGTGGGTGAAGACCAGCAGGTTGCCGTCGAGATAGGCTTCGAGGCGATGCTCGTCGAGGCGGATCAACCGTGTCATGTTGTTGCCGAACAGCGTGCCCGAAGCGACGTGCGTCTGCCCGCCGACGGTCACTTCGACGGTCATCGACGAGCTGAACGCGCCCATGTCCGGGCGGCTCTCTTCCGTCAGGATAATGCCCCGCTCGCGCAGCAGCACTTCGGCATTGACGATGTTCACTTCCTCCTCAAGAGCCTTCTCCAACAAGCCCGCGCAGAAGGCGGACGTGAGCAGCCGGGTGTTCTTCTGGGTCACCTCACCGCGATAAGTGATGTTGCAAGCCGACGCGCCCGCCGGTTGCCATTCCGCCATTAGTAAACCCAGTCTCCAGGCGAGATCGAGATAGCCCTTGAGCGCCTGCAAAGTTTTCGGATCGACCGAGGCCATGTTCACTGCATGGCGGACTTCGCCAGTCGAGAAATAGTTAATCAGCAGTTGCACGGCTTCCAGGGCCACTTGCTGCTGGGCCTCTTCGGTGCTCGCACCCAAGTGGGGCGTGCAGAGGACATTTGGCATTTTGAAGAGCGGACTGGTGGTGTTCGGCTCTTCCACGAAGACATCGAGCGCGACCCCACCGAGCTTGCCGCTTTGCAAGCCTGCGACCAGGGCCGCTTCGTTGTAGATGCCGCCACGGGCACAATTAATCAAGCGGCAGCCGGGCTTGATCTTGTCGAGCGCCGCCAGATCAATCAGGTCCGTCGTTTCGGGCGTCAGCGGAGTGTGGACCGTAAGATAATCGACATGGGGCAGCATGTCCGCGACTTTCTCAACGCGCTGAATGCCGAGCTTGGCCGCCTGTTCGGCGGGCAGGAAGGGATCGTATCCAATGACCTTCATTTGAAACGCGATTGCCCGCTTGGCGACCTCCTGGCCGATGCGCCCCAGGCCGACGATCCCCAGCGTCTTATCAGCGACTTGCGAACCCATGTAGGTCTTGCGGTCCCACTTGCCGCCGCAGAGCGTCATGTGCGCTTCGGCCACGCGGCGCGAGAGGGCGAGCATCAGGGTGAATGTGTGCTCGGCCGTACTCAGCGTGTTGCCGGTCGGTGTGTTCATCACCACGATGCCGAGCCGCGTGGCGACGGTCTTATCGATGTTGTCGGTGCCGACGCCGGCCCGCGCGATGGCCTTCAAGCGCTTGTTGCCGTCGAGCGCTTCGGCATTGATCGTCACGCCGCTGCGGCAGATCGCCCCATCGAATTCGGCGAGCGCTTGCTTCAGCCCCTCGCCTTTCAGCCCCGTGCGAACTTCAAACTCAATGCCGGGCGCGGCGGCCAGCATGTCGAGACCTTCTTGGGCGATGGGATCGAGGACGATGATACGGGCCATAGGAAATCAGGGGTCAGGGGTCAGGTATCGGGAGTCAAGAAAACTTGTTCCCTCTCCTCGGTACTCTGGGGAGAGGGTTAGGGTGAGGGGCTGGGCTTGAGTTAGCCGTTCGCTTTTTGAAATTCGCGCATGAAGGCGGCGAGTTCCTGGACACCTTCCACGGGCATCGCATTGTAGATCGAAGCCCGGATGCCGCCGACGCTGCGGTGGCCTTTCAGGCCATCCAGGCCGCGATCTTCACCTTCTTTGCAGAATTTCTTTTCGAGCGATTCGTTCGGCAAGCGGAACGTGACGTTCATCAGGGAGCGATTGGCGGGCTGGGCATGCCCCTTGTAATATCCGTCGCTACCATCGATCAGGTCGTACAGCAGCTCCGCCTTCTCTTTGTTCCGCTGGTGCATCGCCGGCAATCCGCCGACATCGTCCTTCAGCCAGCGGAGCACCAGGCCCATCAGATAAATCGCAAACGTCGGCGGCGTGTTGTAGAGCGAATCTTCCTTCACGTGATTCTTGAAGTTGAGATAGCCGGGCAGGTTGTCCTGCGAGCGGGCGAGCAAATCATCGCGAATGATGACGCAGGTAACGCCCGCCGGACCGGCGTTCTTCTGGGCACATGCGTATAGCAGGCCGATGTTCTTGAAATCGAGCGGACGATGCAGAAAATCGCTGGAAGCATCGAGCACCAGCGGCGACGCGCCGGCATTCGGCTCGTCCTTGAATTGCACCCCCTGAATCGTTTCGTTAGTGCAGAGGTAGGTGTAGGCGGCCGCCGAATTCAAGCCTGCTTCAGTGACGGTCGGCAACCGATCGTAGTTCGTTGACTTGCCATCCCAGGCCACGCGAACCTGCCCTTCGCGCTGGGCTTCATCCACGGCCATCTTGCTCCAGGAACCCGTGATCAAATAGTCGGCGGCGGCAGCCTGCCCGCGGAGCAGGTTCATGGGGATCATCGAAAACTGCAACCGCGAACCACCTTGCAGGAAGATGATCTGATAATTCTCAGGAATGGCGAGCAATTCTCGCAGCAATTGCTTTGCGGCAGCCAGAATATCGAGAAAGCCTTGCGCCCGGTGGCTCATTTCCAAAATGCTCATGCCATAGCCGGGCAGCGACACCAGATCGCGCTGCACTTGCTCGAGAACAGGCACGGGCAATACGGCGGGACCGGGAGAAAAGTTAATCACGCGCTCTTTGGCGGTTGTCGTGGACATCGGACGTCTTCTCCCGAATCAGGAAATAGTCGGCACTGAAACAATCAGGCTACAGCAAACCAAGATTTTAAGATGACAGGCCGCGGTCGGCGAGGGGACGATGTTATGCTGCGGACTTGCTGGTTTCGCTAGTTCTCGCCCCGGACCCTGCCATGCTTCAGCCGCAACCGACTTCCGCCGAGCGTTGGCAGGCGCGATTGCTGGTGCTGATCGCCGCGATCTTTTGGAGCATCAGCGGCGTGATCACGAAATCACCCGATTTTGCCGCTTGGCGAGCAAGCGACGCCGGGGGACCGACGATTGCCTTTTGGCGGGCGGCCTTCGCGTGCATGATTCTGATTCCCATGATCCGCCGGCCACAGTGGTCGTGGAAGCTGATTCCCATGACGCTGATCTTTGCCGTCATGAACTACACGTACCTGACGGCGCTGGCCCGAGGTTCCGCGGCGAATGCGATCTGGCTGCAAAACACCGGCCCCATGATCGTGCTGCTGGTGGGCGTGGTCGTCTTCCGGGAATCGTCACGCGGCCTCGATTGGTTGATGGCCGCGATGGCCTCAGTCGGCATCGGGCTGATTTTGTATTTCGAATACACCAAACCGGCGGGGGAGAAGTTCGATGCCGTATTATACGGCCTGGCATCGGGCGTCACTTACGCGGGCGTCGTCCTGTCGCTGCGGATGCTGCGCGAATTCGAGAGTGCCTGGCTGATCGCGCTCAACCATATCGTGACGACGATTGTGCTCGCCCCGTGGGGTTTGGCTCCACTCTTCGACGCCGGGTCCGCGGAACTCTGGCCCGCCGGCCGCCAATGGCTGCTGCTCGCCGCGCTGGGGATCTTCCAGATGGGTCTGCCCTATTTTTTGTTCGCCCGAGCGCTGCGAAAAATTCCCGGCCATGAAGCGTCGGGCATTGGCCTGGTGGAACCATTGCTGGTGCCTGTCTGGGTCTGCATCGCCTGGGGCTGGCGCGAGAACATGCCCGCCTGGTGGACGCTAATGGGCGGCGGTTTGATCTTCGCCGGTTTGGTGCTGCGTTACGTTGGTTCGCTGCGTGGCTCTTAAAGCGGCGTCAAAATCTTTTGTCCGCTTTAATCCGCCGATCCGTTTGTTCTGGTGGCAGGGAATGGTCAGTTGGATGTACCAACGACTTTGACCCCTACTTCATCAAACATTTACAGGGAAGTCGGATCATGAAAAACTTCATTCGCAGTCTGATGTTGGCGACGGTAGTTGGCGGCATCGCTGTGCTGAGCATGGGAACGGCTTCGGCCCAAGGGTATGGCGGCCATGGCTGTGGCAATGGTGGTTACGGCGGCGGATACGGAGGGGGTTACGGCGGTGGATATGGCGGCTACGTCCCCAGCTATCCGCAGTACCACAACACGACCCACTTCGATTACCACCCCGGTGGCTTCCAACGGCATGGCAATCACTTCGATTACGTGCCCGGTCACTACGACCTGCACCGGTCCGGTCATTGGCACCGGTAAGCTCGGTGTCAGCCAATCCAGCCTGGCCGCGATGGATAGTTGCGTTCCTCCAACAGGGCTGATTTAATAACGGAAAGTCTGGCGCAGGAATAAACCTCATCCTTCCTCCGCCTCTGCCGAGTTCTCGCGTTTCTTCGATTGTTTTCCAATCTGCACACGGCGGCCGCCTCCGCTCCGCGATGCGATTTCATTGGGGGCACGAAAGGTTCAACTCATGTTTCGTACTTTCCTCGCTTGTGCGGCACTGCTGATGGCAGTTCCCTTCGCTGCCTCGGCCCAAGAAACCGCCAAGGCGGCAGACAAAGAAATTCATAGCAACTACGGCAAGGAACGGCAGAAGACTTGCGGTGCGGCTTGCACCGTCAATTTTGCCAAAGAGATCGGCGTGCCGCTCGACTACCTGAGTTCGATCGGTCATCGCATTTCGCAAGCCCGCAAGGGACCGGATCCAGTCGAATTGGCGCTCTGCAGCCAGGCCTTGGCGGTGGCCGAAAAGGTCTCCGGCAAGCAGGCATCGATCACCGCCGAAAAAGTCCTGGCAGAAGCGGTTGACCTGGCCAAGCTGCGCGGGTTTTCGCATGAACTTTCGGCTGTCGCGCTGCTGGTTGACAACGCTGAAGTGAAGAGCGACTTGAGCAAACAACTTACTCTCGCCAAGAAGCGTGAAGAAGAAGGCCGGGCAGCCGCCCAGACAGGTGAAAGCGCCAAGCAACTCTTCGGTCGGCTGACGGTCATCAACCAATCCGATGAGTGCCTGAACATTTATGTCAGCGGGGTCTACGCTGGTGAAGTCCACGCTGGACAATCGGCCGCGTTCCATGTACACGACCATAACAATCCCACTCGCCTGGAAGCCTACTGCGAAGAAGATGGCGACCTGGTCAGTTCCAAGTTTGTCTTCGGCCATCAACATCACGCCCACTGGCACATTCGCTAAGGTGGACCGCAAGTTGGTAGAGTCAGACTACTGTTAGAATTCATGACCGCAGGCCGCCGACGATCCCGTCAGTGGCCTGCGGATTTTTTTTTGAGGATCCGATGAATAGCCCAACCCTGCGAAAGATGACCACTGCGGCACTGCTGCTTTGCCTATGCAGCCTGGCGATCCTCACGAATCGCGTGTCTGGCGCGGATGCACCGCCATCCGCCAGATATGCGCTGCTCATCGGCTGCAGCGACTATCAACATCTGCCGGGCAAAAATCTCCGCGGGCCGAAAAACGACGTGAAGGAATTTGCTCTGACACTGATCACGCGGTTTGGGTTTGCTCCGATGAACATTCGCCAGTTAGTTGGTTGGCCGGATGAAAAGAATGCCAATCTCCGACCTACACGGGAAAACATTCTCAAGGAGCTCGATCAATTGGCAGAGAAGTCGGCCGATGGCGTGCAGATTGTCATCGCCTTCTCGGGGCACGGCACGCGAATTCCCATTCCCGAGAATCAAAATCCACTCGATCCCAAAAACCCCGAGCCGGACGGCTTTGACGAAGCGTTTGTCGCGGCCGATGCTCGGCTGGTCGGCGACGAAATGCAGAACTTGATTCTGGATGACGAACTGGGCGTTCGCCTGCAAAAACTGCGAGCTGGCGGCGCACAGGTCTGGGCACTGTTCGATTGCTGCCATTCGGGAACAATGTCTCGTGGCGGCGGTGACGAGGCAGTTGGTGAAGTTTCGCGAGAACTGTCCGCGGTCGCACTTGGCGTTCCTGCCGCGAAGGTCGCGCGGGCCGAAGCCAAGGCGGCGGATGTTAAGATCAAGACCGGCGAGACAAATGATGCCGTCAACATTTTCGACGCACCCGCAACCGCGACGGCGCGAGGCAGCTTCGTCGCCTTCTATGCCGCCCAGCCCTTCGAGACCGCGCCCGATCTGCCCTGTCCGCCGAATGCGCCTAAGACTGACGATCACTACTTTGGCTTGCTGACCTATTCCACGCTGCAAACGTTGCTCCGTGAGCGACCCGCCGGGCGAATGACGTATCGCGAATTAGGGCAGGCGATCATCGGCCGCTATCGCGCCGAGCGGGGCACTCGTGGCCCGACACCAAACTTTGCCGGCGATCTCGATCGCGAAGTGCTGGGGATGAAGACCTGGCCGGGCCGCTCGCAGATGTTGCTCCAAAAAAATGGTGCGAGTTGGATCATCAATGCTGGCGAATTGCAGGGACTATCGACCGGTTCGGTGCTAGCGCTCTATCCGCCGGCCACGACGGCGACCGAAGGGCAGATGCCGATCGGTTATGTCCGCGTGCTGCGAGCGACGCCGACCACAGCCGACGTGGAACCTTGCCCTCATGAAAAAGTTCCAGCGCTGGCGACAGGGCAAATGCAAGAAGCCATGCGTTGCGAGATTGTCTCGCGACAATTGGGCGACTTGCGGCTGAAGTTGTTCGTTCCCGATAGTGCCCCTGAATTGTCAGCAGCAGTGGGGCTCGTCGGCGACTATGTAAAAATTGTTGACGATGCGGCGGCCGACTGGCGCATGCTGACGGTCACTCCGCCAGAGGCGCTACGCGACTATCAGCTAACACTGGCCGGGCCGCGGGTGCTGCTGATTCGAAACGGCGAGCTTGCTCTTTCCAATGCTGCCCCGCTCGCGAGCGATGCCAAACCCTTGGGGCGCGTGTGGCAGCAATACGATCCCCGCGCGGCCGCTGCCTTCCGCACCGCGCTCGCTGCCGATTTGCAAAAGGTCTTCACCTGGCAAAATCTTTGGCGGGTCGCGGGAGGTCTGGGCAAAGAATTAGCCGACGCGAATTGCGATGTGAAGGTGGAATTGGCTGCCCTCGCCGGCGCCAACGACCCGACCGGCGGCAAGCTGTTGACGAATGCCACGGTCGTCAATGGTGACTATCTCGAGCTGCGCGTGGCCAACGATGGCGTCGATCGGGTCTGGGTGACGCTGGTGTTTCTCGATGCCGATTTCCGCGTGGTGGTGCTGCCGACGCAACAACTCAATCGTCCCGGCGCCGCCGGCGATGCGCTGCAGCCAATTCGCTTTCAAATCGCCGCGAAGACCCCCGGCCCGCAGAGCTGGCTGGTGATTGCCACTTCGGCCGAAGCCGATCGGCTCGAGCCGGACTTTCAATTCCTGGCTCAAAGTGGCTTGGGTAAGACTCCTAAAAAGGCGCTCGCTACGGAACGCGCGGGGGGCTCGCCCTTTGAGACTCTAGCGCTCGCCGTGGCAGGGCAGAAGGGTGCCTTCCGCGGCACGGTGGCGCCCTCGGCCAAAAATCCAACTTTATTATTGAGATCCTGGCTTGCCGCCCCAGCGAAATCCAAACCGTGACGAGGCTATTGAAGTTCTTAGAGTTTGCCGATTAAACGGTCCAATCGGCGATTTAGGCATTCTCGCGGATGAATGCTAAGCGAATTCGCGAAATTGACCCCCAAAACGATTTGCCGCGGATGGCCGCGCGTCGCTACATTGGAAAGGTTAGCTGCTACAGGCTTTATCTCAAGGAAGACTTGCTCGTCAGGACGACGCTCCCTCTACTTTTCTCCCGCTGAGTTTTATCGTGGTCAAGTTTTTCTTGCGACGACCGCTGCTGGTCTGTTTGGGCCTGCTGACCTCACTTTCGGCTGCTGTCGAAGTGTACGCTCAACCGTCCGACGATGACGAGGCCGGCATCAAGATTGTCAGCGGCATTCCCAAGTCCGGAGGCTACGGCAAAACCTGGGCTGTGGTCATCGGTATCAATTACGAAAATGCTCAGGTGCCCGAAGCGGCTCGCAGCCTGGTGCCACCGCTCCGCAATGCCGAGAACGATGCGCAGGCCTTGCGCGAAGTGCTCGTCAAACTGTATGGCTACGAGCCACAATGCGTGGTCCTGCTGAAGGGAGCGGCCGCTACCAAACAAGAAATTGAGCGGGCGCTGAACGACTTCAAAGACGAAGCCAAAATCAAAGCCGAGGACAGCCTACTCGTCTTCTTTTCAGGTCATGGCACGCGGATCGACAATGAAAGTGACGAGCGGGGCGCGATCTACGCCGCCAATGTGGATTTCACCGAGCGGGGCAAATTGAAGGGTGGCTGCCTGCGGATGCATAAGGACTTGCTGCCGCTGCTCGATGCTTGCCCGGCCAAGCACAAGCTGCTGATTCTCGATTGTTGTCATTCCGGCGAGATTTTCTCGTTGCGGGCGCGTTCGCGCAGTGAAGCCGATGATCGACGGTCGAACGCGCTCTTTGATGCGCAGGGTTCGATTCAAGCGATGGCTTCGTGCCGCGATCGGCAACGGGCTTCGGATGGCATCGGTTCCAACTCGCCGTTTACTGCCGCGCTCTTGCAAGGCTTGCGCCGCATTCCCGCTCGCGAAGACAGCGCTCGCGCCCGCATCGGCGTGAATCAACTGTTCACGTACATGCTCCCCGAATTGAAAAACCTGCCCAATGGCCAAAGCCCCGATTGTCGCCTGCTGGGCGAAGTCGATGGCGAGTTCTCGTTCTTTCCCGCGGGCACACCCGCAGCCTTGGCGGAATTCGCCCTGCATCGCACGAGCAAAGAAGAATTTCAACTACTGCAAGCGATGGTCCCCGGCGATCACGGCAACTGGTGGTTTGAAGAAATGCCCTGGTTTGTGCCTAGCCTCCGGTTAATGATTCTGGAAAAGACCACGCCCGACCGCGCCGCGCTGCAATCGTCGGCCATCCGCAGTGAGGAACTGCATAAGCTGGCCGAGGACTTGCATCGCGAGCTGCAAGAGCAACTCACCGCGCTGCGCGACGCCGGGGGTGATCCCGTCAAGCGCAAGCTGTTGCAATTGCGGCTCAATCATTTCAAAAGTCTGCTGACGAAAAGTACGAAAGATACGCGCCAGATCGTGACGAACATCGTGGCCGACTTCGAGGGCCTGAAAGACGACGAACAGCAGTGCCTGACCGCCAGCGATTTGCATCTGCTGGCCGTTGCCAAGCACTTTCTGCATCAAGAAACGAATGAGACTGAAGAAGTGGAGACCGCGTATACCCACGCTCTCGCCCGCTTCAATGTCAACGTCGGCAATGAACTGGCGCTCAAGTCCCTCTGCCATGCCGACTATGGTCAGTTCCTCAGCCTGGTTAAACGCGACTATGCCGGCGCAGCCCAACAGTTCCATGAAGCCTTGGCGCTGTTTGGTTCCGACCTGACGCCCGAAACGCGAGCCCTCGACATGATGGATCACCCCGTCGCGCCGCCGGCAGCGTCAGCCACGGATGACAAGGCGAAAACCGAAGCCCCGCTGGGCACGCGGCGAATTATCGCCGGCAGCGCACCGCCCGCCTTCCGCGTGTTCGTCCTCTGCAGCGAGGCCGAAGCCTGGCAGCGGCAAAACCGGTGGGGCAAAGCCAATGATTTGCTCAACACCGCGTTGCACGTTGCCAGGGGGTTCGATGTCGAGCATGAGTTAATGGTCTTCGTGCTCAATCGAGTCGCCTGGGCCAACATGGAACAATGGCGCATCGAAGATGCGCAGCAATATTTCCGCCACGCCAACGAGATCCTCGCGCGGATGGGCCGCACCACCAACGAAGACGCCGCCGAGACAGTCGCGCGCCCCATGTTGGGCCCAGCCAAGCCTGCGGTTGATTATCGCTGGACTGATCTCAAGGCCATGCTGGGATACGATTACAACTCACTCGTCCGCTACCTGCACCATCTGCATGGCCTGGCAATGGCCAAGAGATTCCGCGGGCAAGAGCAGGAGGCGGTGGAAGACTATCGGCTGATCATTCAGATGATTGCCGAATCGATGACGCAGCTCAAGCATGGCGAAGGGAACGCTCAAGCTACCGGTGATGCCGAACGCCGCTTGCTGGAGCGCCTGATCAATTCCCAGGAACGGCTCGCCGACTGCAATCTCTTTGGCGATTGTTCCCGCCGCGACCTGCGCGAAGCGGCCGACGATTATCGCCGGGCGCTGCATGCCTGCGGATCAATGCCGGCCGGCAACACGCGCAGCCAACGGCGAATGTCGCTGCTCTATAAACAGGCTCTCGCGCTCAGCCTTCCCTCGAAGGTGCAGGATGTGGCTCTGGCGAGCGAGTATTGCCGCGAAGCAGCGGAACTGCGCAAAGCTCAGCACATCCGCTCCATCGAAGTGAATGGCACACTCGGCTTGATTGCCGAAGCGGTCGTCGCTGTCTTCGCTGAAAAGGAAAACACGGCGCCGGCGAAAGATATGGATGCACTCGGTCTCTTGCGAACAGCGATTCGCGAGCAATGTGATGAACTAAACGGAAATCTGCACCGCGATCAGTTGGAAACTCTGTTACTGGCCACGAAAGTGCTGGCCGACGAAGTTCCCGATAGCGATCGTTTTCACCTGGCCGAGGATTCGGAGCTGCTCCTGCACCTCTGCCACCTGGTCTTGCCGAAAAGTTCGTCCCTGAGCGCTCGCCGCGAGCGACGGCAAGACGCCGGGGCGTATTTGCGGTCCTACTTCGATACCGTGCTGCGGACCAAGCTGCGGATGAAGCCCAAGCAAGTCAAAGATTTGCTCGAAATCCAGTGGGAAGCGACCCGCGGTGAATTCTATACCAAGCCGCAGCAAAGCGCCCCGATCCTGGCTGTTTATTTGCTCGACGATGAATGTTATTTGCTGCTCGACGTACCCGGCGGCGTGAGCAAGCACTATTGCCTGGTCGGAAAGTATTACGTCGCTGCCGCCAAACGCGGCTGTTACAACGCCGAATATCGGCTTCCCTTGCCGGACGAATTGCAGCAGGAACTGGTGCAGCTCCGCAAGCGAGAAACCGCCTCCGACGCCGCCCTCATTGCTGCGGCGAATGCGGGCGAACCCGCAATCGCCCGGCCGGAACTCGCCCGCCTGCAACTGCGCTGGATTGATCCGGTCCGCGGGCTTGCGCTCCCTGGTCCGCTCCCCGCCGGCGCGGTCGTCCTCAAGCCGGTCACCTCCGGCTTCCCCTTCAGCATTCCGGAAGGAATCGAAACGGAAGAAATACAGCCCAAGGGCCTGCGCAATTACGAATGATGAGTCGGGGGCGGGAGTCTTTGGCGAAAATCGATTTTGCAGAATGGATAGTAAGAACTCGCCAAAGACTCCCGACCCCGATACAACGATGGTTTCCCGTGAGACCTGCCGCAGCCTGCCTCTATGACGACAACCTCGCTCACGTTGCTGAATCGACTCGCGCGTGGCGGCGATGAGACGGCCTGGTGTCGCTTCGTCGATCTCTATACGCCGCTGCTGCTGGCTTGGTGCCGGCGGCTGTCGATGTCGGACGCGGACGCCGCCGACCTGGTGCAGAACGTGTTTGTCGTGCTGTATGAAAAGTTGCCTGCCTTTCAATACGATCCCAGCGGCAGCTTTCGCGCCTGGCTGAAGACGGTGCTGATGAACGCCTGGCGGAATCAACACCGCCGACGGGGGCCAGGTTCGCCATTGGCGCCCGGGGCGGCTGACCCGGATTTGATTCCCGATACGGATCCACGCGTCAAAATCGATGAGGCGGAGTATCGCGCGGCTCTGATTCAGCGGGCGATGACCTTGATGCGCGATAACTTTGAGCCGCTCACCTACCGGGCCTGTTGTGAATTTGTGATCAACAACCGTCCCGCGGCGGAGGTGGCCGCGGAGTTGGGCATTACGGTGAACGCCGTCTACCTGGCCAAGTCCCGCGTGCTGCGGCATTTGCGGCGGGAGTTGAGCTGCTTTTTGGATTGAATCCAGTTTTCGTCTGATTTTTTCAAGATGGAGACAGGTATTCGCCCCAGCGGTGTACTCTGTACGTCCCGCAGCCAATTCGGCTGGGGCCAGCACTCTGGGTTCCTGCCGTGATCCTGCTCGAAACTTGTCCGAAAGCCGATGCCTGGGAGCAGTTTCTGCTCGGCCGGACGGCGGAGGAAAGTGCGCCACCGTTTGAAGATCACTTGAATCAGTGCGTGTACTGCCAGCAGGTGATTGCCGCTTTGCCTGCCAGCGATGAATTCGTGGGGGCGCTCGCGGATTCGAGCCGGCTGCCATTCGACGCCACGACGCGGCGAGCCGTTTCGCCCGACCTGGTCGATGTGCTCGTGCCGCATTTGAAGCGCATCCGCGGCCCGCTGCAGCCAGCCACCGATCCCGGTCTCCGGGCTGATGACTCGACCATTTCGATTCGCTGGCAGGCCGCAAATCAACATGCGGGCCCGGCCAACCAGCAAGCTCGCCAACTCAACCTGGGTCCCTACGAGGTCCGCGGCACGCTGGGGAGCGGCGGGATGGGAACCGTCTATCATGCCTTTGATCCGCGGTTGCAGCGGTCGATTGCGATCAAGGTCGTGCAGGCCAGGCTGTGCTTGGAACCCAACTGGATTGACCGCTTCGTGCGCGAAGCGCGGGCGGCGGCGGCCGTCGAGCATGATCACATCGTCGCCATTTATGCTGTCGAAACCCACGACGGCATCCCCTGTCTGGTCATGCCCCTGCTGCGTGGTCAGTCGCTCAAGGATCGCTTGACCGCCGCCGGTGGACCCTTGCCGCTCGCGGAAATTCTCCGCATCGGTTGCGAAACGGCTAGTGGACTCGCGGCGGCACATGACCGCGGCATGGTGCATCGAGACATCAAGCCGGCCAATCTCTGGTTGGAAGAAAAGTCTGGCCGCGTCAAGATTCTGGACTTTGGTCTCGCCACCATGCGCAGTGAAGCCAGCCTGGACGAGGCGGAGATCTCCGGCACGCCGGGCTTCTTCGCGCCGGAGCAAGCGCGGGGCCTGGCGGTTGACGCGCGGACGGACCTGTTCAGTTTGGGCTGCGTGCTCTATTTGATGGCGACCGGAAAGCTGCCGTACCAAGGTCCATCGTCGCTGCGTTCACTATGGACAGTCATCGGCGATCTGCCGACGCCAGCGGACAAGGTCAATCCGAAACTGCCAGCCGAACTCAGCGATCTGATC